>CANFNN010000255.1 GCA_947448095.1 Bacteriovoracaceae bacterium
CGGCCAAAGGTGGTGCGACGGTGACGTCCATAGACATGTCTCGTACTTATCTTGATTGGGGCATGGAAAATTTTGTGATCAATGATCTTGATCCAAAAAAACATCGCTTTGTTCAAGCCGATGTCTTGAAAGAACTCCAATTTATGGCCGAAGCAAATGTTAAGTTTGATGTAATCGTCTTAGACCCACCAAGCTTTTCAAATTCAAAAAGGATGGAAGAGGATTTGGATATAGACAGAGATCATCCGATTCTTATCCGGGACTGTATGAAGCTTTTAGGACCAGAAGGGATTTTGTATTTTTCTACCAACAAAAGAAAATTCGAACTTCATCGAATTATAAGCACGACCTATGAATGCAAAGAAATTTCACAATGGACCATCCCTCAGGATTTTCATCAGTCCTTTATTCATCAGTCCTATACTTTGAAGAAAAAGCCTGTTTAGCCAGCTACAAAACTCTAAACATAAGAAAAACTTAGGCGCATTAGTAGTTTTACTTATGTATATATCCCGCTGACGACCCCGTTAGAACCCATTAAGACACTGAAATTGCTGTGTTGACTCGGTGCCGCAGTAATAAATAGTTAGCGATTTCAAACCATTGACCAATCGTGCCTTAAGTTGATAGAACCCTCGCAATGATTGTGATCCTTGGGAAGGGGGAGCAGTTTTGGAAAAATACATGGGGGAAACATGAAAAATTTGATGATGACTCTTACTCTGGCCGTTTTATCAACAGGCGCTTTCGCAGCTCCGGAAAAAATTACGATCGAAACTGTCGAGGTTAAAGCTTTTCATTCGAACCTCAAGGGAATGGACGTTGTAGGAGCTGGCGGCGGAATCGCAACTCCTCCGGTTACTGCACCTGTTAGTACTGGTGTTTCGATGGACCAAGTCGGACAAGTTATTGGTATAGCCAAAGACATCGTGGCCTTGGGTGAATCTGTTTATACTTTAGTTCAAAAAGGTAAACCTTCAAATACGACTGACTTCACTCCAATTTCCATCGTACCTAAAGACCCGATCAGCAAACAAATTGCAGATCCTTTAGACATGGAAAATTGTTCTTTTCCAGTTCAGAAGAAATTTGCGACTACGATGAAGTCTGGCGCAACAGAAGTAGTAAAATTTGAATATATGGTTATCTATACTTATGGATGTTCATATAACGGTGTTGGTAAATTTATTCAAAACGCAATCGTTCAGCCAGTGTCTGTTAAGACGACGTATGGTTGGGATTTCAATGCCTCAATGAAGCTTGCTGGAATTATGAACCACGGAACAAAGGCTGAGCCAGTGGTTGGAGCTATGTTAACTATCAAGTACTCAATGAATTCTTGGAGAACAGCGTTCGAAAGAAACGATACTGTTCATATCACTGGTAAAGGTGAGCTAAAGAGCTATTCAAACTAATATTTTTTAAGATTTAGGTATTTATGAAGGCCCACGAAAGTGGGCCTTTTTTGTTTTAGTGGCAAACAGGAATTGATTGAGAGAGCTTTTTATAGGCCTTATTAAAGGCTTTACCATAGTCACTAATGCCACAGAACTGAGTATAGCAAGTCACAGATTCCTGAACCTTGTAGCTCCCAAGCCCCATCGTTGCAACAGCATGGTGAAAGCGGCCTTCCTGTTCACTTCCTTCAAGATTAAGCTGAAGGTCGGCCACATCCGGTGAGTAAACTTCAGAATAGTTTTTGTCATGAAGCATCTTAGTAAAATCAAAAGTAATTACGTAGCCAGAGTTATCAAACTCCTTAACCGGAACATAGACCTGACAGTTGGCGAGCGCCTGTGCCGTCTGGCCAAGCAAGATAAGGGCAATGACTAATAGGCGCATAGAATCTCCTCTTGAGAGACACATTTTATCGTAAATCCGAAGGGGAAGTCTTGGAAAAAAGGGCAATGCGGATCGGGCTTTAGGGCATAAAAAAGGCCCGGATTTCTCCGGGCCTTTGATCATCCAAAATAGCGGGATGAGAATTATTTCAAATTAAACTTTGAAACCTTTAAGTTTATCTGCAAGCGTAGACGGTTGAGCCGCTTCAGCTTTGTAGTTAGACTTGTACTCGCCAGAAGCTACAGCTTTCATAGAAAGTGCAATTTTCTTAGCTTGTTTGTCGATAGAGATAACTACGGCCTTAACTTTGTCACCTTTAGCAACTTTGTCAGACGGCTTCTCTACGCGCTCTTCAGAGATTTCAGAGATATGAACAAGACCTTCAATTCCTGTTTCAAGTTCTACGAAAACACCGAATTCTGTAATACGAACTGCTTCACCTTCAACAGTTGAACCAACTGGCATACGGTCTTCGATTCTCTTCCAAGGATCTTCCTCAAGCTGTTTAAAGCCGAGGCAGAATTTTTGGTTTTCTTTATCAACTGTAACAACTACTGCTTTGATTTTTTGACCAACTTTATACTCTTCGGCCAATGCTACAGCTTTTTTAGTCCAAGAAATATCTGAAACGTGGATTAGAGCATCAACTTCTTCGCCAAGGTCAACGAACAGACCAAAATCAACGATTGCTTTGATTGTTCCATCAACGATTTTTCCTGGATTGTATTTAGCAGCTAAATCATCCCAAGGGTTTGGCATAAGTTGTTTAAGACCAAGAGAAATTCTCTTGTTCTCAACGTCTACTTCAAGAACTACAGCTTCAACTTTATCGCCTACGTTGTAAGTCTTGTTAGCAGCTTTTTTGTTAGTCCAGCTCATTTCTGAAACGTGGATTAAGCCTTCGATACCGTCAGAAAGCTCAACGAAAATTCCGTAGTCTTTAACAGATACGATTTCTCCAGAAACTTTTGAACCAGGCATATATTTATCTTTAGCAGATTCCCAAGGATTTGGTTGAACTTGTTTAAGACCCAAAGATACGCGCTCTTTAGAAGCATCGTATTTAAGAATTTTAACATCAACTTCATCACCAACACCAAGAAGGTTCGAAGGATGCTTAACGCGACCCCAAGACATATCTGTAATGTGGAGGAGACCATCAACACCACCAAGATCGATGAATGCACCGTAATCAGTAATGTTTTTAACAATACCTTTAACGATCATACCTTCTTGAATTTGAGTCAATGTTTCATCTCTCATCTTACCGCGCTCTTCAGCGAGGATTGCACGACGAGAAAGAACAATGTTTCCACGTTTCTTGTTAAATTTAATAACTTTGAATTCCATTGTTTTACCAATGTACTTATCAAGGTTTTTAACTGGACGGATGTCAATTTGCGAACCAGGAAGGAACGCTTTAACTCCGATATCAACAGAAAGACCGCCCTTCACTTTCATGACGACAGTACCTTCAACAGCTTCACCTTTCTCACAAGCTTCAGAGATTTTATCCCATGCTTTAAGAATTTCAGCTTTGTCTTTAGAAAGAACTAAGTTCCCCATTTGTGACTCAAGCTTCTCGAGGTAAACCTGGATTTCTTCGCCGACTTTGATTTTCATCGTGCCGTCGTAGTTTCTGAATTCACGAGCTAAAACAAGACCTTCTTGTTTGTAACCAATGTCAACAGTAACGAATTCGTCGTTCATAGCAACAACTGTACCCATGAAAACTTCGCCTTCAGCGAAATTCTTAGCGGATGCAGAGTTGATTAGATCTCCAAACTCAGTTTTAGGTTTAGTCTCAGTGACTTCCCCTAGTTCAAATTCAAATCCTTTAATCCAAGATGGAATAACGAATTTTGGTGCAACAGGTGCAGATGCGGTTTTTGTGGTGGCCATAATATAGCCCCCCTTTTACTAAACATTAATTCTCCTACTGGAGAGAGAAAGTTATAAGTCATAAGGGGAGAAAAATCAAAGGATTAGGCGATTTTTTTCTTTTTCTGGGTGTATCTCAAGCGCTGCGTAAAAAGTTTCTCATAATGAGCATAAAGCTCCTCGGCGTACCTTTCAAAGTGATGCTGTTCCTGAAGCTCAAGCTCAACCCCGTTGAGCTCCTCTAAGTAGTTAGGATAATTGGTAAGAATCTTGATCATCTTGTCCCTCAGCTCCCTTCCGTCCTCGGGATGATAAGTCTCGCCAAACTTTCCTTGCTTCACTACTTGTTGGCGAGTCGATGTTCTGGGCAAGAGGACTGGAGTTTGGGTGACTAAAGCGTAGAGGTCAAGATCTGAAAATAACTCATTCATCGGAAGTCCAACAAAGATATCACAGTCCTGGAAACTAGAGCTGGATAATGGACGTGTTTCAAAACTGATATTCATTTCAAGGTGCCGCTCCAAAATCATACGTTTCAAGGAATCGTAAATGGGATGCTCGTACCAAGAGATGTCTGTTAAAAAAGTGAAAATGATTTGCTGTTTAAA
>CANFNN010000256.1 GCA_947448095.1 Bacteriovoracaceae bacterium
AAATTCTATTGTTCGAATTGGATCATTTACTTGAAAAAATTTGGACTCCATTCGAGAAACAAAAAAGGAAAAACCTCCTGCGGAAATATCAAAACAGGATTTTACAAAATGCTGCGACATCGGCCTTGGTAGTGAGACGGCTTTACCAAAACTCACCTTAACACTTTCTTCATCATAGACATTTAATCGAAAGCTTTTCCTTCTCTCTACCTGGGCTACAAACTCAGGAATATGAAGAGAGTAGCGAAGGGGGGCATCTGTATGCCGAATATTACATCTAAGAAGCAAAGCAGAGTCTGGTATATAAAGGTCAATATAGCCTTGACCACTCATTAAATCCTGAACCTGTTGCTCATGACCCGGCACGGGAACAATGCAGAAATCTTTTCTAGGCTTTCGTATAGATTCGATTCTCACATTGGCCAAATGTTTTGATGTACCCACCAGACGCCAGATGAAAACTTCTAGCGATTTATCTTTAGCACCTGAGATCAGGTTATAAATGATAGATTCCTCGTGGACTTTCTTAAGCTTATTGTCGTTATTCAAAACTATTTTCTCCAAAAGGACCTCCCGATAATTAAACCGAGAGGCCTTGGGCTTAAGTAACTACATCAAACATTTTCAGGGAGCTTTTATCCGATCAATCTCATTGCCCCTGAACCAATCTGATTGGCCTGGGCAAGAGTCGCAGTACCGGCTGCGTTTTTGATCTGAGCAGAAGCTAATTTAGCAGTTGATTCTGCTACATCCACATCCTCAATTCGAGAACGGGCTGCTTCTTGGTTAACCACACCAATCTCTAGTGTATTAATACTGGTTTGGAGTCTTGATTGAATCGAACCAAAGGTTGCTCGAAAACCACTCACTTTTTCAATTGCAGTATCGATTGAACCTAGGTTTTCAATTGCACTCGATTTATCTCTTAAACTTGACCCACCAATTCCTAGGCTTTCTGATGAAGCATCAGTAATACCTGAGTCTAATTCAATTCTGTTATGTTCATTCCCTTGTGTTCCCACTTGGAATTGTAGAATTGAGCCCTCACCTTGTAGGAGGGATTTTCCGTTAAAATTTGTAGTTTTGGAAATACGATCAGTTTCTTGAACAAGTTGTTCGTATTCCATCGAAAGATAACCGCGTTCGGTATCTCCAATAGTGTCAGATCCAGCTTGAACTGAAAGTTCTCGCAGTCGCGTCAGAATGTTTTGAGTTTCATTCAAACCACCTTCTGCTACTTGCACTAACGAGATTGCATCGTTAGCATTTCTTGACGCCATACGCAGACCGCGTGTTTCGGCTTCAAGTTTTTTGGCGATCGCCAAACCTGCTGCATCGTCGGCAGATTTCGTAATCCGCTTTCCAGATGAGAGTTTGGAGAACTCTGCTTCCGTCTGGGCGGTTGAGGCCCTCAGGTTTTTTTGTACCTCTTGCGAGGCAATGTTGGTGTTGATTCTTAAGCCCATTAACGTACTCCTTAAATAAGAACCTGTGTTTCGGTAAAAACACAACCGACCAGTTTAGTCGGCTACATTGCTTATCGAAAGACTCGGGTATTATTTGAGCAGTATTTGATTATTCAGAGAAAAAAAATGAAATTTCCCACAGATTCGATTACTTACGGGACTTCAGGAAGTTTTTAAGGGAATCATAAGAGTTGGAAATGTCGTGAGGTGCCTCTAAAAGGACGCTCAAAGAACGTGGCGCTAACCAGAGAAAATGAGCACCGGCTTGCCAGCGCTGAGTGATATTTAGCTCCGGAGACTGTTCAAGATACTCCTCGAGGACGAGGACATTCGTTTTCATTTTCAAAGAGCTCACTATGGAATTAAGCCAAGCTTCTGAAGGTAATTTGATCGTATTCTCACTCGCAAAAAGGCAAAAAATATCAGTCTGCAGAATTTCGAAATCAATTTTTGGAGAATTCTTTCCAGGGAAGGAAAAAATCATGTGGATTGGATTTTGTGAATGATAGAAGTGGTAGAATAGCCATCTACAAAATTTAAAGAGAAGACTTCTCCTCCGGCCTCAACGACTTCTTTTCCGCCAACGATCTGTTCTATTTTCCAGTCCCCACCCTTAACTAAAATCTTGGGCATAATTTTCAAGATAAGATTCAGTGGAGTGTCTTCAGTAAAAATTTCAACGAAGTCGACTGGTTTAAGTTGCGACATCACATATTGGCGATCAAGTTCATTATTTATTGGGCGCTCAGGCCCTTTCAGACGCTTTACACTGGTATCTGAATTAAGACCAATCACGAGCAAATCTCCAAGTCTTTTTGCCTCAACCAAATAGGCGACATGACCTTTATGGATGATGTCAAAACAACCGTTCGTAAAAACAATTCTTTTCTCTTTATTTTTACGAAGAAATTCTTCTAGCTCTTGTGAAAACATTAATCGGCCTTTACCACTTTTGAATTAGAAACCTTATTTTGCAAATCAAAGTAAGAGAACAACCCCAAGCTAACGAAATTCATCAGTGAGATAAAAGTCCGAAAAACGAGCATGATAAATGATTGGTTTTTATTATCCAGATCAACCACGGTGATCCCTAAAAGATTTTTCCCTAGTGTCGACTGGGACGTTTTCTCAAAAATAGAAAAATACATCATATAGAAACCAGTAAATAGGATCAAAACAAGAGGAGTAATTTCATTTGGATATGTCGTCCAAACCTCAATCAAATCTTTTTCAATTAAGCGACTCATGATGGTTAGAACAAGTGCGACGCTTGAAAGGATTAATCCTAAATCTAGGACATAAGCGAGAACACGCTGGGATTTTGTGGCCAGACGAAAAATCTTTTCTTTTTTGGGAGCAACAACCGGTTCTGGCACTTGCGTCTCACGTCCATAAAAAGCAGAAAGTTCATTTTGATATATTTGGTTTTCTTTGCGCGCCATAGGAGCAGGCATCGGCATAGAATTCATATTCAAAGATTGAGACTCGTGAAAAGTCGGCTTGATCTCAGTTGTTTTATTCTGATGAAAGCCAAGACCAGAAGTAATTGGTTTAAAATCAAAATCAATATCATCACTGGCCAGCATGACATTTGGCTTTTTAGTAGAATTTGTCTCTAAATTCATGGTTTTATCCTTTTGATTCTTTCTTCAAGATTGGCATATATTCTTTAATCCAGCAATGACCCGAGAATAATTCCGGCCCCAGTTGCTACGGCAGTGGGAGTTCGTAAAATGGGAGTCGGAAGATTGAGAATCCTAATCCCTGGCATTTGATGCAAAAACTCAATTTCCAGAGGAGAAAATCCACCCTCCGGACCCACAATCAAAAGACGGCTATCAGTTGTATTACTCTTTATTGACTGACGGACATTGCTTTGAGAGTCCATCAAGAGGATCTCTCCGTATTCATTTGCAGGAATCTCTTCCCAAGTGGAATGAATGATTTCTGGTACATAAGCCGAATTCGATTGCTCGAGTGAGCTGATGATTAAACTTTGCAATCGCTCTGGTTCTGGGAGTCGGGTTTGTGAGTATTCTGAACGAATCAAATAGATTTTTCTAAACCCAAGCTCTACTGCCTGTTTGAGGGAAAGTTCCAGGGCTTCTTTCTTGGGTATTCCAAGTGCTAAATCCATCATGAAACTTCGCGAAACATTTTGATGATCTAATTGAGTTAAAAGGATTTCACGTTTTGATATCTGGCTCACTTTAGTTTTCACCTGAAGACCGGCCCCATTTAATAGAAGAACTTCTTCATTGAGTTCAAGGCGAATCACATTAATTAAATGATGTGCCGTATCGCCAGTCAGGTTGTAGCTCTCTTGAGGAATCAAATCCTTTTGAAAGCTGGCCCTCATACGAGATCTTTGGTGAAGTGCAAGGCGGCCCAGTCACCTTTATGCAGTTCTCGTGAGAGCGTCATGCCTTGAGCTGTGTAGGCCTTGATAATCCCTGGTACTTGGGGTCTTAGCAGACCAGAGAGAATCAAATCACCCTGAGGACGAGTGACGTTTATAAGGTAATCTTTTTCAAGCATGAGTATGCTCTCCAAGATGTTGGCAAAAACTAAATCATACTGAGGTTTTAGTTTTTCCCTAACCTCAGGCAGTAATAATCTAAAAGCATAATTCTCTAATTGATTGATTTCGGCATTTTGATAACAGTTTTTATTCGCCTCAGGATCAATATCATAAAAATCGACTTGAGCTTCTGGGCAATATTTAAAAGTCGCTAATCCAAGAATTCCTGAACCCGATCCAAAATCAAGAATATTTTTAAGGGGAAGCTTGATATCTTCAGTGAACATCTTTAAACAAAGAAATGTGGTCTCATGACTTCCAGTACCAAATCCCATGCCGGGATA
>CANFNN010000257.1 GCA_947448095.1 Bacteriovoracaceae bacterium
CATTCTCTGAATCATAATCCAGTTAAAAAAATTGATCTTCCGACAGAAGTCTATGGTCAGCACTTTCGCCCACTTGATGCAAAAACGATTGAACAAAGTCCACTACTGGACGTGAAGCTTCACCAGAAACTGGATGAAATCACCGGCACCGAAATGACGGCCGGGAATAAACTGCGCCTTTTAAACAATGGTGAAGTTTCTTTTAAAGAAAAAGTTCGGATGGTGAAAGAATCGAAAAAGTTTTTTCACTCGGTTGTTATGGTTCAGTACTGTGATGAATCCAGTTCAGAAATTATCGATGCCATGATTGAAAGAGCACGAGCTGGAGTCGACGTCAGACTCTCAACAGAAAAAATCTGGACCAAATTAATTCTTAAAAAATGTCTCAAAAAGCTCGTAAACGGCGGAGTAAAAGTTGTCTTGGGCAAAGGTTTTTTTAATCCTAAGACCTTTTTGACTGTTCATCACACAAAGTTTTGGATTCGTGATGGAGAAGAAGCCATTATCGGTGGCCAGAACATGCATGATTTTGAAAACACTTCAAATGGCTTTAATAATCATACTCGCGATAAAGATGTTCATGTCACCGGTCCGGCCGTAACCGATATGATGAGAGAGTATGTGCGGATTTGGAATCATGAGCTCAAAATTCCTGATCCAACTATGACTCAGTATCTTGAAGTGGTAAAACGCAAAGAAGCTATCGAGCGAGCCCAGGGTCTACGTGGTCGTGAACTTTATGAGAATTGGCTGCATCGTGCTGCAGGGGATATTCCTGGGGTTTGCCGCGTCCTGGTTCAGGGCTCTAAAACTTCAGCGACTCCTTCGATTATTTCTAAGGCCTATATTGAGATCATGAAAAATGCCAAATACAGCATGATGATCAATTCCCCAACATTTCGCTATGACGACAAAAGTGCTAATGAATTAGACAATTCACAAATTATTAAAAGCATTCTGGAAGCATCTAAGCGTGGTGTAAAAGTTGATATGGTCTCCAATGGAGTCGATGGTGGATGGGGGGATGCTGGTCACCAACTGAGACAAATGGCGAGAACCTACCGTCTCAAAGGTCAACCAGGTCTTGCGGCTTTTTTTGAAAAGCTAGACCGGGTTGCAGCTGCTTCTATTGGGCGCAAGAACCGCAAAAATCTGGCCGATGCTGTTAAAGGTTATGACATCGATGTTTGGTTATACTTTAACCACATTCATGCCAAACAAATGAGCTTTGATCACATTATGACTTCAACTGGAAGTTTTAATTTAGATAGTCATTCTTATAAGAACCATGAATCGACCATGATCTGTGTGGATCAAAAACTCGCGGCCGAGTCACTCACAAGTTTTGTTAGTGACATCGTCAACGCCACACCTATTATTCAGTAACTTCTTCCTCTTCTTCAGTTTCTTCAACCAGTGGCGCCTCGTGGGGTGTCACTGCTGCAGGAACAGAGTTCGCGAAATCTCTTAAAAAGCTCTCATCCATTTCCCGGCTCAGAGATTCATCAAGGCAAATAATCGATGTCTCATGAGATTTGTCCCCTGACCACTCTTCCAGGTTGTAGCTTGAGACCATGCTTGCGACGCGGTCAATTTGCATCATCTTAGAATGCATGTATTGGAAGTTTGCCCAAGCGCGAGCATTAGGTAACTGCTGAATATATTCCAGATAAGGCTGGTTTTTCTTCGCAGCACTTCGGTCTAGCCAGCCGGTGAGTATGCCGTAGATGGTCTTTCTGACTGGCTTAAATTCCATTCGGCTTTTCATTTTCAAAAGATTGATCATGTTTGAAATCTCGCCGTATCCTCCGTCAATGCCGTTACCGATAATGTTGAGCTTAATTCCGCGCCCAGTTGCTGCAAATATTTCTTTGAATAATTGTTTATTAAATGTTTCTCGCGCTCTTTCCTTTTCATCGTGGGAAGGTAGATCAAAATAAATCGAGCCTGTAGTTAAATTCATTCTCTCCTGAGCATTTTTAATATACTCCATAAACACTTTGGTGAGTTTGTGTTTATCGGTGTCTGGATTTTGAGTCACAAATCGGCATACACCTTGGTTTCTTGCCTTCGGATCATTCAGAATTGTTGCATATTGCTCAGCTCCTCGCTGGCCGGCGAGTCTCTCTTGATTTTTTTGATCAAGAGCGATTTTTTCATAAATAGAAATATCTTTTACATTCGGATTGCGCTCTTGATTCAGAACATTCTTTTGACCCATATACTTTTTCCAAAGCAGGATATAATTCATCATCGCTTCAGTCGCAATCGGGCCTTCAACGAAAACGTCATTGTCTCTATTCATGTGATTGTAGCCGGTCGATATATTGTCAGAGGCCACGATATTTGAGCCACCCATTATGACTTTTGAATTATCAATGATCATGAACTTATTATGAAAGAGTGCGGATTCATCACCTTTTTTCAAGAGATCATTGGCATAGACCACGTCCACACCACCCTCAACCATGCGTCTCATACATCTTTTCATCGAGATCTTGGTCCAGACTTTTTCGACCATCAGTTTTACGTCTACACCTTCTTTGACTTTATTGACTAAAACGTCTTCCAATTCTCTTGAGGAGTCGTCACAGAAAAATGACATCACAGCAATCAGGACGGATTTTTTTGCCCCTCTGATTTCTTTTAATTTGCGCTGAAAAGATGATCCATTGGCGAGAAGTTTGACCTTGTTGCCAAAAGTAAGCTCAGTGTTTGAGATTGTATCCAGATTCTTTTGAAAGCTCTCTTTGTAGAACACAGATTCTTTTTTACTATAATCAATAGGAGTATACTCCTTATCCCAAACAGTCAGATCATCACCTAAATTTCGAACTGGAGGATGATTCAGAGATCTCCAGTCTTCTAGGTAGACAAAATCTTTTTCGTACTTCAGTTTTTTAAATTCTTTTTGGGCGTAAACCTTTCTTTTGGCATCCAGAAAGTCTTCTGCTCCGGCAAGCTTGATATAAACCTCAGGCCTTAAAACAAAAAGTTTCGACACAGACTCCGGGCTTAACAGGCGCATGGGAAAAGCTTTTTTTCTTCTCAAATCGACGTAAAATTCCACTTCATTTTTTGAAATATCAGTTAACACGTCCATATCGAGATCCATCAAGGGGCTATCGACTGTGTTCTCAACAATTGTCCCTTGTCCGGCAAATTTGTAATAATCAACTAATGCGCTGTAGGGAACTTGAAAGTGAGAACGGATCTTCCCATTGTCTTTCACAGCAAAGGGTCTCAGGGGATTGGCTTCTTCCATTTGCGTCTGGGCATAAGCGGCGGAAAAACTACCTAAAAGGGAAGCCATGAGACAGAGAGATTTGAGGGAATGTTTCAACATGCGTACACCTGTTTAAATCACTTAATATGTTTTAGTTAGCATTTGAGTAGCAATTGAGGTGCCAAGGGCCACCGCTGGGAGTCTCCCTGCAGAGGCCCGAGCATGTGTAAGCTTTGTCAGGTGTCTAAACTTTTGACACTGCTGGGATGGGTCCATTTCTTTAGGTTGTTCTAAAATATTTTATGTCTTCCTGCTGCTAAAATTATTTTTGTCATCAGCCTTGGAGGCACCATGGTAGAGCGCTCATGGTTTCATCGAAATGGCCTGTTTTATACCATCTTGGCATTTGTCTTATTGGTCCATCTCATTTTGCTGGCAATCAGAATGTACCGTGAATGGGAGATTGCTGATTACCAAAATCCTGAGAAATCTCAAACAGGTCCCCCTCTAAGAGTTAAAATTGTCTCTGCTCCGGACAACGTTATAAAAAAACAAATTGTTCAATCAGAAGATCCAAAATCTGAGTCGCTTCCTAAAGAGACCCGCTTTCTGAGCGACAAAACTCGAAGCTTTGAGCGTGAATCCATGGCAAGAAAAGTGGATGTCTTTAAATCTTCCGGAGGAAAAGGTGAGTCAGGACAAAAAAAGATTTCTCTTTCTGATCTAGGTGCCTTTAAAAAAAATCATAATCCTCTCAAGACCACCACCCAAGATTCTTCTGATCAAAAACGAGGGGAGAGTTCAACCAATGATTTTGTGGAAAAGATTCCTTTAGGGGATCTGACCTATCTCAATACGGTCGAGTATAAATATTATGGTTTTTATCACCGCATAAGGCAAAAGCTCGAACAGTTTTGGGGCAGAAGCATTCAAGAGAAGGCGCAGTCCTTTATAAAAGAAGGAAGAAGGGTCGCCTCCGATGAGAATCTTATCACTTCGCTTGTAGTCACTCTCGATACCACTGGTCACATCGTGGGCATCTCCGTCAAAGGCTCAAGTGGGGTCAAGGAGCTCGATGACGCGGC
>CANFNN010000258.1 GCA_947448095.1 Bacteriovoracaceae bacterium
ACCGGCCATAAAACTGAGTAAGATTGATGACCGAGGAATTAAACCAGGACTGTTTTATGTTCTGGCTCTCTCAAAGCGTCCGGGTCTTTTAGTCGAAGTCGGTTTCGTTTCCAACCCGGATGAACTACATAAGGTAAATGAAGAGAAGTTCATGAACAATCTGGCAAAAGCCATTTCTTCTGGTGTGATGAGTTTTATTAATCAGCAGAAATAAAAAAAGCCCGATTTCTCGGGCTTTCAATTTTTATCTATTTTTTTCTTATTGCTGACAGAAAGAGAATTTCTGTCTGTTGGATGAACCACCAGGAGAAAGAGCTCTGAAGTTTGCCATCGTTCCGTCAGGGAAAACGACATTCGCTGCTGTGATATATTTAAAAGCACAGTTTGTTGCAGCTCCGACCAAAATTTGTGGATACAGGGTCCCTGTTCCTGATACAGGACGAGGGCAAAGGTAGGCGACAAAAGTAGGATTCATCGTTCCGTCTCCCACTACCGCTGCTACGTCTCCCATAGAAGTCACGCCAACGTAAATATCTCCGCGCGGAACTATTGTAGGAGGAACATTAGGGTTGGTTTGAACTTGCACTCGGGTTTGAATCACCTGACGCTGCATGTTCGTCTGTCCATAGTATCCTCCGCTCAGGATACAAGGATTTTCTTGTTGCACCTGGTTGAGGTTGACCCCATTCATAGAATAATTAGAGTTAATGTTCGAGATGTAGGCCGAACATTGGCCATTCACACCATATGCAGCACAGGATCTAGATCCACTTTTGCCAGACTCATTATTTTTTCCACAGCCAGCAATAGCGGCCAAAATGGCAGAAAAAATGAGTAGTTTAGGGAACGCTTTCATGAAAAACTCCTTCGTCACAGACGATTCTGCTTACCTATCGGATTGTTTACCCTCAAAACTTTAGTAAATATTTTTACTACTTAGAAAGTTGACCAATTTGTTTTATGGGCAACGCCATTTCTGCCTAGTTTTAAGAGTTTAACTAGCTGGTATGATTAGGGGATGAAAGATTTTTTGAAAAGACCTAGAGAAGAATTGGGGCGAGTCTTCAAAGCTGAGGATTCACGCTTTATCATAATGACCGGATTAAAAGTTTCAGGGATTTCCTTTTTAATCAATCTGATCATTTATTCTTGTCTCTACCAAGTCATGCGACTTAATCATGCCTTTTTTCGTGCTCATGGTTTCCCTGATTTTCATGGGGATGAAGTTTTCTACAATTACCTACTTACTGAGACTATTGATAACTTAACTATCTTTTTTATCTTTCACATTTTTTTATTTTTTATTGGCACTTATGTTGGATGGCTAATTTTAAGGCCATTTAGAATGATCGCCGAGTATTGCGAGCAAGCGATTGAAAATCCCAATGCAATTTATAGAGTTGATGAGTTTAGCACTTATAAGCTTCTGACTCGATTCTCTGAATTCTTTTTTGAGTATATAAGAGAGTCTCGAAAAAGAGGGGAGATAACCACCAATTCGATTCCTCCTCAGTATTCAAAAATTCATAAGCCATTAACTGACCGAGTTTTTATGCTTCATTTTGGATTGTTACTAGTCATTATTGCTATTTCAAGTTGCGTATTTATTATCGAAAATGGAACAGCAATTTTTAATAATATGATTGAGCTGGCCTCAAAAACCTTGGCCAATACTAAAGAGGCCAATCGTTTTTTTGCTGCACAAGACTTCATTATGGATGACATCGTGACCCTGACCATTGTTCTCATCACCGTGTTTTACTTGGCACTAGGTTTTCATCTTTATGAAAAAGTATCAGGAGCTGCGTTTGGTATTTTCTCCACAATGCGCTCTTTCATGAAGGGTAACTATTTCAGTCGGGTACACCTCGTAGGTTATGCATATATCCGTGAGAACACTCGCAAACTGAATAAATACCTCGATTTCGTTCAGAATAATTTTGATAAACAGAAGCCCGAAGGTTGAAATAAATCCCTATATTCATTAATATACTTTGAATAAAACCAATAATGACTCCCTACCAAGATAGAAAAGGAAATGTATGAAAAGTAGTATCCTCCTCGTTATGGCCCTTGTAATGGCCGTAGCTTGTACCTCGAAAGATGATCTTAAAAAAATGATGAAAGAAAATCCAGAAATCATCACTGAGGCAATCGAAGCCAATCCTGAAAAATTTATCGATGCTTTAAACAATGCTGTTAAAGCTGCTCAAGAGGGCCAAGGCAAAAAACGTGAAGTGGATGAAAAGAAAGCTCTTGAAGATAGCTTCAACAATCCAGTTCTAGCAGAAATTCGTTCTGACGAAAGTTTTCGCGGAGAAAAAGATGCTCCCATTACATTGATTGAATATTCTGATTTTGAATGTCCATTTTGTTCTCGTGGATTCAATACAGTGATGGAGTTAATGGAAAAATATAAAGGCAAAATTCGATTTGCTTATAAACATTTGCCATTAAGCTTTCACCCGCAAGCAATGCCAGCTGCTCAATATTACGAAGCCATTCGTTTACAGAGCGAAGAAAAAGCATGGCAATTTCATGATGCCATTTATAAAAATCAGCGTGCTCTTCAAAACGGCGAAAAATTCTTGAAGGAAGAAGCTAAAAAACTGAAAGTGGATATGGCCAAACTCGCAAAAGACGTAAAATCTGAAGTTGTTCAAAAACGTATTGATGCAGATATGGCAGAAGCCGCAAAATTCGGATTCCAGGGAACTCCTGGCTTTCTCCTGAATGGTATTCCTGTTAAAGGTGCATATCCTACTCAGCATTTCGATGACTTGATTAGCGAGCTTAAAAAGCGTGGAAAAATTACTCTCTAATTTATCTAAAATTGATAGAAACAAAAAACCCCGGTTTATCCGGGGTTTTTCGTTTTAATTTAAAAAATTTTCTAAAAAAATTATTTTTGATTCGCTTCTTTAGTATCTGATCCAAACCAAGTCACAGCTGCAAAAATAACACCATAAAATGGAGCAAGTAAAATTACTCCGGCTTGCTTAGCCGCTTCAAAATTATCATCTGATAGGAGATTGGCTTCTTGATCTTGTAGGGAAACAATTAAATCTGAAAAACCAACAATAAAACCTGAAACTAAAAAGATGGTGCTGACCTTAAGAGGGTTGCCTTGCATCGCCTTGAAGTTGAAACGAAAACTGACAATCATAAAAAGTAAGCTCACGACAATAAACAGACCCAGTGATTTAAGATCAATAAAACTTGAAATCATTTTTTATCCTTAGTAATTATTTATTCCTTATTATAGGTATAGACCTAGTCAAACTGTCTATCATTCTCTTATTAGTTGACCTAATCACTTGAGAGCGTCAGGTTTTTAGGGGAAAAATCTGCCTCTTTCTCTAAATAAGGCAAATTCTTCCCTGTCAGTATGGCCATCCTTGCTTCAAACCCAACTGAAAGTTATAATTTTGACAGAGACGCCCAAGGATTGGGAATGTCAGCTAAAGGTACAAATGGCAGATAACATCACACCGGGACAAGTTGCTCCTCCCAAGAACCCCTTACTTACTCTACTCATGGTAGTTAATATTTTAGCTATGGGCACTGTGGCCTATTTTCAATACCGGTTTATGGACATGGAAGCTAAGCGGCCTGATCTGACTCAGCTATTAAAAGAAAAAGATTCAGGTGCTGAAGTCACAACGGATGCAAGTGGAGAACAAAAAAATGTCGAGGTAGTGAAGAAAGAAAATCTTCTGCCACTTGATAGCTTTACTGTAAACCTTGCCCAGGGTGAAGGCCCTAGACGTTATGTTCGGTTGGATGCAGTTCTTAAAATGAGCGATGATGCAAAAGCTGCAGAGTTTGAGGCACGTAAGCCCCAAATTCGTGATACCATCATCAGCATTTTAAATACAAAAAGAGCGGAAGACCTTCTCAAAAAAGAAGGGAAAAGCTTTTTGAAAGAAGAGATTAAAGCCTCTATCAATTCATTTTTGGTTGATGGAAGAGTGGAAGATATTTACTACATTAGCTTCCAAATTAACTAGTAAGCAGGATGCTTAACTAGGTAGTAGTTCCCAGGAGGGGAGAATGGCCCAAGTTCTGAGCCAAGACGAAGTTGACGCATTATTAAATGCCGTTAATGACGATTCTGGTGATTTGAGTGCAGAAAGTGAAGGATTAGGCGATTCCGATGAGTCGGATGCCAATATTCAACCCTATGATCTCACCAA
>CANFNN010000259.1 GCA_947448095.1 Bacteriovoracaceae bacterium
AAAAATGATTCTTTTTTTTAGCTTGTCCCGATTCCGGTAGAGCAAATAATCGTGTTTCAGCATTAAGATTCATTATCAAGGGATCGGAAACACTACTCCATCTCTCTTGAATATTCATAGGTGAAGAAAATGTTTGACCGATACTTAGCAAGAAAAAAAGTAGATAAGGTAGCACATAACCTCTGTTTAAATTCTTTCATCAGAAAGGTTAAGACTAAGGATCTCATTCGCATCATACTCTGCTTTCATGGGATCACGCTCAAGTTGAATCAGGCCTTCAACATATGCCGAGGTCATTTTTTGTTCGAGTACATTGAACCAAGGAGTTTTCTGTTCAAGCGCGACTTCTGCCGCTCTCTGAAACCAGAGGATATCTGGCATCGATCTGTCCCTTGCACTCACAATATCCATGCGAATGCGAAAAGTATTATTACTGATTTGCTCTGCTCGGGGGCCCTCTTCTTGCGCCTGCTGGTTCATTGGTTTAGGATGGAAAACCCAAAAAAATAGTCCACTTAATAAAAATAAAAAGACAATGAAGTATACTTTCATAAATCCTCCTGGCGATATTTACTGTAAGAGAACTCTGTGAATCAAAGATAGAGATAAATGAAAACTGAGAAGCTTGGTTTCAACGCATCAATGAAAGGCTCTTAGGTCTCTTTGTGCTAGGATGAAATAGGCAAGGAGGCTAGAGATGAAAATTCTATTGGGCTTTTTGACAGTTTCTTTTTTGATGTCGTGCTCAACGAAAAAGGCGAGCTGGGACGGTGGTGCTCAGAGACAAGAATCCATGCAGGATCAAAATAAAAATGATCAGCAGTATCAACTGCGAAACCAGTTTGGTGGTCGAAGTTATTAAAATTAGCTTCTTTGAATTAAGAACATTCCATCTCTGATGGGTAGCAAGGTCTTAGTGTATCCCTCAAGCAGGCGCGCATTCTCATTGTGCTCACGAATCGAATCTGTTTTTTTATCCAGTCCCGCTTCGAGAACTTTTCCATACCACAGAGTATTATCCGTAATAATGAGACCATGCGGTGACAAATGCCCAAGCGCCCATTCAAGATAAGCAGGATAATTATTTTTGTCTGCATCAATAAAAAATAAATCAAATTCTCCTGAAAGAGTTGCCAAGGCCTCAAGACCAGGTTTTAAAATTTGCTTAATCTTTTTTCCATGCGGGGATTTATCCCAATAGCTTTGAGCGATTTTTGAGGTCTCAGGATTTACGTCAATGGTAGTAATCTGGCCATCTTCAGGCAGGGCCTCGGCCATGATGAGTGCCGAATAACCCGTGAAAGTTCCAAGTTCAATGATGCTTTTGACTCTTCCGAGCTTGATAAGAAATTTTAGAACTGAGCCTTCCATCTCTCCAATCAGCATATTGCTTCCATGAACAGAGGTTTGGGTATAGTTCATGAGATCTTGGGCGACTTGTGAAGGCTTTGAGGAGTGATGAATGCAATAATCTTCAATTTCTTTAGGCACAAATGACATAAATAATCCTTCTTAAGACCTGGAGAGTCAAAATAGCAATGGTGCTTGGACTTATCAAGCGAGAAAAGGTAAAAATTAAGAAAAAGGGGTCTTATGAAAACGTTCCTTCTGGTTGCGGCCTTTGTTACTTCTTTCGGTGCTTCGGCGCAAGTTTATGTGAATCCTACCATTTTCAATTTCGGTAACTCTGTTCAGGTTCAAATCTATAACACAAATGATTTTGATATCAGTTGCTCAGGGAGTGTGAACATGTACACTCAGCAAAATCGTATGGAGTCTGGTTATTATTTTGACCAAGTTCGTAAGGGCTCTATGTCGATGCGAAGTTTCTATCTTATGAATATGAATGATCGAGTGAATTACACTTCTCACTCCATTTTCTGTCAAAAAGTGCGTTAATTTTGGATTCACTGAATTATCTGGATATTCATACGCATAACAGAAAAGAAGTCGAGGCTTCTCAGTCTGTGGCGAGCTTATCCATGGATGAAATCCTTCAGGAAAAAACGACGGCTGAATTTTCTAGTGCCGGAATTCACCCTTGGTGGTTGGAAGATTCTTCGCCTGAAGAAATCAATCAGCTGAAAAGTCACATCGAAAATCTTGCTCACGCGGGTCGCCTTTGGGGCATCGGAGAAACAGGTTTTGACCGCTCTTATCCTGAATTCTTTGAGCAGCAAAAAGAGTTATTTGACTGGCATTTAAATCTTTCAGAAACTTTTAAGCTTCCCCTCGTGATTCACAACGTTCGATCGGGGTCTGATTTTTTGCATCTCTTGAAAAAGCATTCACCTATGATGCCTTGGATCTTTCATGATTTCAGAGGCAACGCTGAGCTCGTGCAGAGTTTACTTCAGCTCCATCCTAAGAGTTATTTTTCCTTCGGACTCTCGCTTGATAATTCGCCTCAAGTCAGGGAACTTCTTCCCCTGATCCCGATTGAGAACTTGTTTTTAGAAACGGATAACCAAAAGCATCTGGATATTCACGATATTTATCTTCGTGCTGCTGATCAACTTAAAGTTGATCTTGAATTTCTCAAAGCACAGATTTGGCATAATTTTAAAAAACTTAAACCGATTACTCAGTAATCCCAACCAAAGGCTACCATGAAAACAACTGCACTTTTTCTTGCCCTCATTGTGTCTGGAAGCGTTTTTGCCAAAAACATTTCTTTTACCTATTTTGGTAACGAAGGTGGAAATCAGTCTTATTACGCTTGTTCTTATGCTGAAGATCAGACTCAATCTTATCTTGAAATGGTTGGGGCAACTAATATTGACGTTCGCTGCTCAGGTGGCATTTCTGGTGGATGGTCCATGCAGCCAGTAAGTGTTCGTGCTTCTTATGATATCGCCGAAGTGACTGGAACCAGTGTTGAGTCAGTAGAAATCAAAGGTGACTACTCAAATCCGGCCTGTGGCCTGAACGTGAGAATCATCAAAGAAATCTTGAAAACAATGACTAACGTTGAAGTGCTTAAAAAAGATGATTCTTGCGCTTTCGCGACCTCTAATTACTATTTCAAATTGAACATCGCTCACTAAGTGATTCTCGCCGCTTAGGGGTCTCCTTAAGCGGCTTTTGTGTCCATTCCTTATACACCGCTAGAACTATCTTCAACCTCTCTATGACTCTTTTGACCTTGCTCCTATACTCTTGATATGAACAAATTACTTCTGCTCACTTGTCTCGTCTTGACCCAAGTCTTAACCTTGGCGTTTGCTCAGTCGATAGAGAAGTCTGAACGAGGCCTGATTGCCGTGGTGAACCTTTATAGCAATGCTAAAAAGCCATTCAAGCGCATGCTTTATAAAAATGAATCCAATCATGCAGTCTCCTTTCTTAAGCACAAAACGACTAAAGCTTATGATTCAGTTGTTATCCTCTCAGATGAAGAGGCAACACTTGAACGGTTTCTCGAGGAAGTAAATCTCATGACCTCTCGAAATGACATTCAGGTTGTTGACGTGGTTTTTGATCTTCATGGACATTTGGGAAATAGTGAATTGGGGCCATCGATCTCATTTATCAACGCCACTGGAACACCTGTCGAAACGAGACTTGTCGCCGAACAGTTAAAAGAAGTTTCTCATTCAAAACTGAGAGCTCTCTACTCAGATGCTTGTCATGGCTCAAAACACAATCAAGACTGGATGAATGCGGGATTTAAAGTTGTTGCGGGTGCAACGAAAGTGGATGGAAATCAGTCCGTTGATATTAAGCGATTTTTTAAATTCTGGATTAAAGGCAAATCATTTAAAGAAGCCATTGATCACGCCAATGCGAGTTTCAATGGCCCCATTATGGATAGACTTATAAAAGCTGATAGTACAAAAATCATCCAGGGTGAGGACTCTCTGTCTCTAACGAGCAGACCTTAGTCTTTAAAGACCTGCAAATAGACAAATTTCAAATACCTCATCTCAGGCAGAGCAAGCGGATACGGGTGATCTTCTGGCTGACCTTTGACCAAGAGAACTTTCCCTCGGCGCTTAGAGCTTGAGAGAGCATCCTGAACTAAATCTAGAAACATTTCAGTATTAATGTGACCAGAGCAGCTAGAGGCCGCAAAGAATCCGCCGTCTTTAACTAGTCTGAGTGAATCAGCGAAGATTTTTGTATAAGCATCTTTAGCGGTTTCTACAGATTTTTGATTAGGA
>CANFNN010000260.1 GCA_947448095.1 Bacteriovoracaceae bacterium
AGGCAAAGACATTATCTCTTTTGCCGTGAGCTTATCAAATTGCCCTGCAAAAGCTGTAATGGCCGACAGGGAAGCTAGAAGGATTAAACTCAGGTGGGTAAATTTCATATTCTTAACTTTATGTATATCGCTATTAGTATTATCAAATCCCAGCTTTCAATGCTGGGATTTATTTAAGTATCTCGAAATTTAAAGTAAATCTGAGATCATGTCGCGAATATCGCCTTGTGGTTTATGTGTTTTCTTGAAGTCAATAATGGCACTTTTAATTCCTTTTGCTAGAAGAGGATTGTGCGATTGAAGTTGAATTGTAGTTCCTTCACGCATTAAGCAATCTTTTTCAATAACATTGAGAATTTTTATTTCTAATTGATTTTTCGTTAATCCTGCATTTTCTGTTTCTAATACATAAGTTGTGGCGTCATATGCACATTTATCAAGTGAATCAGCGAAAGCAGCAACAGAACTTAGTAAAACTAAGCCGATTAAAAGTTTTTTCATGAATTCTCCTAAGCCTTAGGGCGTTTATTGTCTGATGGTTAATCTATTCGTTGTTATTTATTTCTCTTATAAAGTGAGCAGGAGTTGTATCCTCAGTTATTCAACATCTAAAACTTTTATTAAAGCATTCAGTTTAAAAGTTTTTCTTTTGTTTGTTGAAACTCCATTACACATTGTTGATTCTGTTACATTCATCATGACCGATTCATCATTTAGACGATCTTGGTAGAACTCATTCGAAATCTCTTGCGTAATTGCAAGGTTTCTCAGTTGGTTCAATCTTTCATAATGGCTCGTGTAGAATTTTTCGCAATTAGAAGCTTGATTCTTCTTCTTATCCCTAAAATCCTTTCCATTAACTGCATGCCACGCTTCAGCCCAATCAATCGAAATTTTAGCGCATGATCCTACACAGGAGAAATCACCAGTTGTAAGGCCCTTTTCAATTCTTTCCCAATCAAGAGAAACTTCACCTGCATATGACTGAGCAAAGGCAGATAGGGAACCTAGTGCCAATAATCCAATTAATAATCCTTTCATAAATTCTCCTATGCCTTAGGGCATTTATTTTTTTTAGTCATAATATCCAGCAGGGTCTGACGGTAGGAAAAAAAATGTCCCATCGGTTGCTTGTATGTGGCTGAAACTCTTAAGCATCTGGGATGGATAGGGTCCGACCCGAAATCGAAAAGTTTTCTCACAGATTATGGACTAGATCTTAAAGCTTAGATTTGAATCTGTACCTGAAAGACTACCACCGATGAACAGAAAATTTCTTATCTCGCGTAATTGAGATGAAAAAAAATTAATTTTTTTTTGCTCTCTTTTCCCTTTTAATCTCGGTAAGATTTTATTCGTTACCAATCAATCAAAGGGCCAAGCCATGAAATTCTTCCTCGTTTTTTTACTCGCATTTCTGTCAGTCTCTCAAGCATTTGCTGATCAAAGAGATGAACAGAGAGTGTGGCTAGGGATTTTTGCCAAGAAAAAAATCACTGAGAACTATGACCTATGGGCCGAAACCCAACTTCGTCATGATGAAACTCACCAAACCATGAACCAAACCCTCAATCGTTTTGGTCTTTTGAGAAGTCTCAATGAGCATCATGATGTGGGTGTATTGTTTGCTTTTGTTCAAACAGGTTTAATGAAAGAGTATCGACCGACTCTACAATATGTTTATAAGAACAATGGTCCTATCGATAGCTTCTCTATCCGTAACCGTCTTGAAGGCCGTGACATTGAGGACAGTGCTACGATTGCAGGTAGCGACGCCAACTCACTTCGTTTCCGTTCACAACTCCGTTGGGGCCATACCCTTAATCACGACTACGATCTTGTGCTTTGGGATGAGCCATTTGCGACCCTCACTCATGAAAAATGGACCGGCAACCATTTCATTGACCGAAACCGTGCCTTTATCGGAACTCGTGTGAAATATGAACAGATCAGTTTTGAAGTGGGTTATATGAACCAATATATTCCTCGCCAAACTCGTAGTGTTTCAGAACATATTCTTGCCCTTTACTTTTTCATCTAAAAAATATTGGGAGAGGTTCATCCTCTCCCATTAAAATTCTCACGTCCCACTCACTGCGAGAGATCGAGAACAAGACCCGATCTTCATGGAAAGTTTTTGATTGTCGGATCAGATTGGTTTTTCTACCCTTGAAGCATGCCATTTACGCCCTTTCATTTCCTTGCCTTTGTCTCGAAAGCTCAAAAAAGCTGCATCTTTGTTTTATTCTCTCTCTTTGCTCTTCCCTCACTAGCCGAAGACTCCATCGAAGAAATCAAAATCTTCCCCGACACCCGTCCCACGTGGCAAGAGTCCGACAACACAAAAATCCTAAGCGGCAAGAAGAACTCAATCTCCCGCGTGGACTACCTTCCACCCATTCAAACCGATAACAACCGACAACTTCTCTCACAGCTCCCAGGACTCCTTTCTGCCGAGCAGGCGACTGAACCATGGACTGTGATTAACTACCGCGGCTTCGGAACTCCTCAGGAAGCTCAGAGCTTGCTTGTTCTTCAAGATGGACTGCCAGTTGCCATCGACATTTACGGTCAGCCCGACAACCTTTATTCGCCGCCTGGTCCTTTGATGGAAAGTATCCAAGTCATTGCTGGGGGAAGTGCTTTGCTGTATGGCCCGGCCCCCGGTGGAGCAATTAACTATATTTCTCCGAAGCTCTCTCAAAATCAACCCACCAAGGGGCGAATAAACATAGCAGGCGGAAGTTACAATCTTTTCTCAACGGTAAACACACTTTCAGGCTCAAGCGGAAAGACCTCATACAACATGGGTTACTACCGCAAACAAGGTGACGGATACCAACGCACTAACGGGGATTTTTTCTCAGACTATCTTCAGTTCAAAACGAACACCTTCCTCGACGATAACACCGTTTTTAAAACTTCCTTTCAAGGTTTTGATTCTGACTATGGTATGCCGGGTGGAATGGCGCTAAAAACCGGTCCGGGACTCAACACTTGGGGGAGAGATAACCGCAAGGCCACGCGAAATAATAATCGACTTAGGATCAGCCGCGCGCAGCTCATGATGGGTGTTGAGAAAAAACTTTCTGTGAATACGTTTATCGACGCTCAGGTTTGGTCTACCGCCTACCGGAAATATAATAAAACTCAGACTGGATCTGGATTTGGTCGCATTCCAGTGGGAAATGCGACGACAATTAATAATAGTCACAGCTATGGTCTAAATGGGGAAGTTCGCCTTCGCCACAAGTATGATGATCATCAGTTGAGTGCGGGCTACTTTCTCTATAATACCAATTCGCCTTCGGTGAATGAATCCGGTAGTGGCGAAGCCGCTAATCATGGAACAGTGACCTCGAGGCTTTATCGCAAGACTCGCACACAGGCACTCTTCATTGAAAATGAATTTCACTTTGGGAAGCTCTCGGTTGTGCCTGGTGTGCGCTTTGAAAACATCACATTGACTGCCACCAATGATGATAAAACTGGTGGTATAGACCTTAAGCGCTCCGATACCTACAATGTTCTGTTAGGCGGAATCGGAAGTACGTGGAGCTTTACTGATGAGACTCAGGCCTTCGCCAACATCTCTCAAGGATTTAAGCCTATAGGCTACGAAGAGGTTTTGAGTCAGGGAAATCCGAACTATACCGTGAGTGGAGATATCAAGCCGTCGTTTAATTATTTTTATGAGTCGGGGATTAGGGGCGAGGGGCGAAAACTTAATTGGGATACGTCAGTTTACGTCGTTCAAAGACAAAATATTTTGGCCTCTTCAAATAATGTGTTATCCAACGTAGGCTCGGCCCGCTACGAAGGGATTGAGTCATCCCTTATCTTTAAAGATATTTTTGGAACAATATCAAACTCTGAATATGATTTCTACGTGAACACGAATTTCTTGAATGCGAAGTTTCAACGTGGAAGTTTTAAAGGCAAGACTCCAGGACACGCCCCCTCAGCTCTTGTAAAACTTGGGCTCATCTACCGTCTTCAGCAAAAACTTCACGCCTCTCTCATGGCAACCTATGTGAATGAGCACTATTCAGATGATGCTCACACCGCGGACTTCCGTGTCCCTTCTTATACCCTCTACGATCTTCTGGGTGAATACAGCTTCAATCAGCGCTGGGCGATGAATGGAGCGATTAATAA
>CANFNN010000261.1 GCA_947448095.1 Bacteriovoracaceae bacterium
ATGGAAAATGAATTTGTCCTTGAAGTGGTTAACCAGGCGATAAAAATTACTTTGATGCTCTCGGCACCAATGTTGATTGCTGCACTTGTAGTGGGTGTTTTAGTTTCGATTTTTCAGGCCGTGACTCAGATTAATGAACAAACACTTTCATTTATTCCAAAAATACTTGTCATCATCGCCACACTGGTTATCTTTAGCCCGTGGATGATGGAGACAATGGTGACTTACACCCAAGAACTGTTTACTAGTATTCCCGAATTGATTAGGCGCTGATGAATATTTCAATTGCTGATCAGCAACTCTTCCTGGCCTTCTGGATGGGTTTTTCCCGTTGGATAGCGGTTCTCTTCCAATTACCTTTATTTGATAACGTCTCAGTTCCTATGACTGTGAAAGTGCTGACTAGCTTTCTGATTGCTTTTGCCTTTTTCCCAGGAACTCAGGGCACACTTATTGCAGAAGTGAATATGGTCGGAGTGGATAACATCTGGATCCTGATGATGTTTCATACCACTACCGGTCTAATTATTGGATTTTTGGTGAAATGTATTATGAGTTTATTTGTAGCAGCCGGTAGCATCCTGACTCAGCAAATTGGATTTGCATCAGTGAGCTACTTTGACCCTACCCAGGGCCAACAAGTTGGTCCCTTTGAGCGCCTGATAGAGTGGGTGATGATCATTTTAGTACTGTCCTCTGGCGCTCTGGTACCCATGTTCAAAGGAGTCTATGAATCCTTCTTTTCTGTCAATTTCTTAAATGCCGACAAATTGCTAAAAACGCCTGAATATTTCGTGTTATTCTTTAAGTCAGCTTTCAGTGCCTCGATCCTTCTGGCGGGGCCACTGATTTTTGCCAACTTATTGATGAACTTAGTCATGGGGATCGTTGCTCGAAGTGTTCCTCAAATGAACGTTTTGCAAGTAAGTTTTGTAGTAAATATCGGTTTTGGATTACTGCTCTTTTTAGGAATATCAGAGGAGTTTTTCCAGGTTAGTTTTGATCTATACATTGAAAAGTTGGGAGATTGGTTTCAATTTTTATCCAACTAAAGGCATAGGATGGCCGACGAAAACGACGACGAAAAAACCGAAGAACCCTCCCAATATAGGATTGATGAATCCCGTAAGAAAGGTGAAGTTGCTGTCTCTAAAGAGCTATCCAGTGTCATGCTCTTGTCAGGCTCATTACTGACTTTGGTCCTAAGTGGTGTCTTCGTTTTTGAACAATTCACTGAATATATCGACTGGCTTTATCGTTTAGATTTTAAACATATTTATACTGCTAAAAAATTTGGAGATGTCATCACGACCACGGCGTGGACGCTGGTGAAATGTGTCGGACCATTTTTTGCGGCCTCTGCCTGCATTGGTTTTCTTTCGACTTTTGTCCAAATTGGATTTCTTTATTCTCCAGAAATACTTGAAGCTAAATTCGAACGATTGAATCCGATTCAGGGATTCCAACGCTTGATGAGTACCAAAGCTTTGATTGAAGCGGTTAAGGGTGTTTTTAAATTTACCGTGATTATTTTCATTACCTATAGCGTGATGAAAAACAATATAGGTTCATTCCTGGGTTTTCTTCACGCCGATGCTGCTCAAAGTTTGAGTTTTGGAAAGTACCTGATGGTGAAGCTTGGTTTTTCCGTTCTATTAGGCTTAGGGGTCATCGCTCTCATGGATTTTGGTTGGGAGAAGTGGAGCTATCGTAAAAAAATGATGATGACCAAACAGGAAGCTAAGCAAGAATCGAAAGAGAAGGACGGTAACCCGGAAATTAAAAACCGTATTCGCACCATTCAGAGACAAATGGCCCAAAAGCGCATGATGAACGATGTGAAGAAGGCGGATGTAATTGTTACCAATCCAACCCATATTAGTGTAGCATTGAGGTATGATGGTGATGCGATGGTGGCCCCTTCTGTATTGGCAAAAGGTGCTGATCATTTGGCGCTTCGGATTCGTGAGATCGCCAAAGAAAATGATATTCCAATCGTGGAAAATATCATGCTGGCACGGACTCTTTATAAAACAGTGAAAGTGGGACATGGAGTTCCTCGAACATTGTACAAGGCCGTGGCAGAAATTTTAGCTTTCGTTTACAAGTTAAGACGCAAACAGAAAGCATTGAAGTAAAAAATTATTAGCCCAGGATGGGCGAGGTAGCCATGGAAGGATTCTTTGGAAAATTCAAGGCCTTAACGCAAAATTCAGATGTAATCATTGCGATTGGTCTGATGATGGTTTTGGGTGTGATGGTTGTTCCTATACCACCACTGCTTTTGGATATGATGCTATCTCTCTCCATTGCTATTTCTGTTGCTGTTTTATTGACAGCTGTCTACGCCAGAAAGCCTTTAGACTTCTCAACATTT
Organism: Bacteriovoracaceae bacterium; assembly: GCA_947448095.1. Taxonomy (GTDB): domain Bacteria; phylum Bdellovibrionota; class Bacteriovoracia; order Bacteriovoracales; family Bacteriovoracaceae; genus Peredibacter. The sequence goes on from CANFNN010000261.1 coordinate 2,378, forward strand.
CCTACTGTTCTATTGATCACGACACTTTTCCGTTTATCTTTAAACGTGGCTTCCACAAGAAATATTCTTCTCCATGGTGCCAGTGATGGAACCGGAGCAGCGGGAGCAATCATCAAAGCTTTTGGTGATTTTGTGGTTGGTGGTAACTACGCCGTGGGTATCGTTATTTTCATCATTCTAGTCGTAATTAACTTTATGGTTATTACTAAAGGTGCTGGACGAGTCGCTGAAGTTTCTGCTCGATTCACTTTAGATGCAATGCCAGGTAAGCAGATGGCAATTGATGCGGATTTGAATGCCGGTTTAGTCGATGAGAAAGAGGCGAAACGTCGCCGGGCCGAAGTTGCCCAAGAAGCAGACTTTTACGGGTCTATGGACGGTGCTTCGAAATTTGTTCGAGGAGAGGCCATCGCAGGGATTTTAATTACGGCAATCAATATGATTGGTGGGATTATCATTGGAGTGGCCCAACAAGATATGAGTTTTGCCAACGCTGCTCAAACATTTACCCTTCTCACTGTAGGGGATGGTCTCATTGCTCAAATTCCAGCACTGATTATTTCTACAGCTGCAGGTATCATTGCCACCAGAAATTCAAACAATGAAGCTCTCGGTAAACAAGTTGGTAACGAATTTACCGCCAATCCAAAAACATTCTACATTACTGCCGGATCAATGACGGTGTTTGGACTTATTCCTGGTTTTCCCGGACTTCCCTTTATTGCCATGGGGTCTATTATTGCTTTTGCCGGCTTTAAAATCGAAAAAAATAAAGAATTGGCCAAGGCCGCTGAGAAAAGTAACTCTGTCGCTGAAACCAAAGCGAAGGTTGAAACTCTGGAATCTCTTCTACCAGTGGAACTGGTGCAACTGGAAGTGGGCTACGGAATTGTGAGTATTGTAGATGCCGAACAAAACGGTGATCTACTTGAGCGAATTTCCCACATCAGAAAACAATTTGCTATTGATTGGGGAGTGATTATTCCTTCGGTCAGAATTAAAGATAATCTCGAACTCAAGCCAGGTGGATATTCAGTAAAATTAAAAGGCATGGAGATCGCTAAAGGCGAACTTCTTCCAGATCATTTAATGGCCATGGATCCAGGGACAGTCATTGAACAAATGGACGGTCAGGAAACGAAAGAGCCTGTATTTGGTCTGCCAGCGATTTGGATTACTGATGATCGAAAAGACGAAGCTCAATATAACGGGTATACGGTTGTGGATCTTTCCACAATTGTGGCGACTCATTTAACGGAAGTACTAAAGGCCAATTTAAGCGAGCTCTTTGGTCGTCAAGAACTGGTTAAGGTTTTGGATCACTTTAAAGAAGAAAATCCTAAAATTGTTTCTGACTTAGTCCCAGACATCATGACGCTAGGATCAGTCCTAAAAGTTCTGCAAAACCTCTTAAGAGAAGGTGTAGCGGTTCGAGATCTTCGCACGATTCTAGAAACCTTGGCCGAATTTGGAACTTCTTCTAAAGACCCTGAAGCTTTAACTGAATACGTGCGCCAGTCTCTTTATCGATCAATTACTGAAAAAATTAAAAGTTCATCAGGTGATGTGCCACTGTTTACACTGGACCGGGCGCTTGAAGAAGCAGTGGCGAGATCTATTATTCACACTGATCACGGGACTCAGCTGAACCTGGATCCTAAAGTGACTCAGACAATTCTTGCTTCGCTGAATGAAAAAATTGAGGAAGCCACCTCGCAAGGTGAGAAAATGGTCGTCTTGTGTTCACCTGTCATCCGACGTCACTTC
>CANFNN010000262.1 GCA_947448095.1 Bacteriovoracaceae bacterium
AATAAAAAAAAGGATATTTTATGAAAGGCATTTTAATTTTGATGATGCTCGTGACTTCAGCATTTGCTCAGGAGATTTATTCTATTAAAGATAAAACGATTGAAGGTAAAGATTTTGAAATGAGTTCTCTTAAAGGAAAAGTCGTCTTGATCGTAAATATTGCCTCTCAGTGCGGATACACTCACCAACTTGAAAACCTCGAAGCTCTTTATCAAAAATATAAAGCGCGTGGACTCGTGGTTTTGGGAGTTCCAACCAATGATTTTGGCGGCCAAACTCCGGAAGATGATCAGGCGATGAAAGAATTTTGTACAAAAAAATACAAAGTGACGTTTCCTCTTTTGGCCAAAAAAACCATTCAGGGCAAAGACAAACGAGAGCTTTATAAGTACCTCACTGAAAAAACAGCGAAGAATTTTCAAGCTGAAGTGGGATGGAATTTTGAAAAATTCTTGATTAATAAAAAAGGTGAAGTCACGGCCCGCATGCGCTCATCATTTGAGCCAATGGAATCAGAAATGTTTTCAAAAATTGAGGCCGAACTAAAATAATGAAAACGATTGTTGTTGGAGCAGGAGGCGGAGGCATTGCTTCTGCTCTCCTGAGTAGTTTAAGAAATGAAGAAGTCACACTGATCGAAGCCCACGAAAATCTCGGGGGCTGTGCTTCTTGGTTTAAGCGCGGAGCCTTTTGCTTTGATGCAGGGGCCACGACTTTGAGTGGTCTGGCTCCCCATGAGCCGATGGGGAAATTATGTGCTTTGATGAAAGATTCCCCTTTAGTTCATATCGCTGATCCGGGAATTGTTTTTCACCTCTCAAATGGAAAAAAACTTCACTACTACAAAGATTTTGACCGCTGGATGAAAGAGCTTGAGCGAGAGTTTCCTGATTTAAAGCACCGTGCATTTTGGAAAAAAATCTACGCCATCAACGATAAGGCGTGGGGGTTGCTTGCGAATTTGAATTCGTTTCCTTTTCAAGAAATTCATCAAGTCTGGGAAGCCTTAAAGGCCCCAGAGCTTTATTCGCTTTATCCCTATCTCGTTATCTCAACAGATATGATGGTGAAGTTCTATGGGCTAAATCATCCCGATTATCTCGAATTATTAAATGGTATTCTTTTAATTTCGGCCCAGGCCGAAGCCGAGGAGATTCCCTTTCTGATTGGGGCCATGGCGCTGGCCTATCCCCGAGAAACCTACGCTCCGGTTGGCGGAATGAAGGGGCTGATGGATTTTTTTGAAAGAAAATGTCTTGAAAGTGGCATAACTGTTTTAAAGAAAAGTCCGGTGCAAAAAATCTCTTCAACTCAGGTCGTTTTAAAAAACAATCAAGAACTCTCTGCCGATCGAATCATTTTAAACGTGCCTTACTGGAATATTTCTTCTTTGTTTTCGGGCCAAGAAAAAGTGGTGATTGATCAAGAACTCAAAGATCCCAAACATGCTTGGGGAGCGTTCACCTTATACCTAGGTATTAAAGCCGAGTTTAAAGAACTTTATCAACAGATTCATTTGAATCATCCACTGGTTAAAAATTATTTTGTTTCTTTTTCGATACCTGAAGACTTGAGTCGCGCTCCCACTGGTTGGCAAGCGGTGACGATTTCGACTCATGTGGAAGTAGGGGACTGGTTTGAATGCGAAAAAGATGTTTATCAGGCAAGAAAACAGGAGCTTCTGGATCTTATCTTGAACGATTTTAAGCAGCGCTTTTCTATCTCTGAAACAAAGTTTGTGACAGCTGGAACACCTAAAACCTTTGAGCGCTATACCGGAAGAAAATCTGGTTACGTAGGAGGACTGCCGTTTCTCTTTGGCATGAACCCTTGGAAGATTCAGGGTCACACCACCAAGCTATCCAATGTCTTTCGGGTGGGTGACACTACTTTTCCGGGGCAGGGATTAGTGGGAGTCGTGGCCGGTGCGATGGCCCTCGATCAAAATCTTAAGAAATAACATTTACACTGATTGGTTTATCCATTCTTAAGTTCATATCTCTTTGCGGAAACGGCATCGAGATACCGAACTCGCGAAATTTATCATCGATCTTAAATCTGACAGCACTTTTCACATGATTGAGTGAAGCGACTTTTTCGACGTTGCAAAAGAAAATTAACTGAAAGCTCAGACTGCTGTCAGCAAAATCGGTGAAGAGAACCTGAGGCACGGGAGTTTGTTCAATGCCTTCTTCGTTTAGCATAATATCCATGCAGATATTTTCCAGGTGTCTGACATCCGAGCCATAAGACACACCAAAATCAATAGTTGTTCTTAAAATATTGGTTTCGTAGTTCCAGTTCACGATTCCTTTTTCTAGAAAAAAGCTATTCGGGACGATAAAGACTTTGTTGTCGGCGTTTCGGATTTTGGCACTGCGAGTATTAATCGCAATAACTGTTCCAGTGATCCCATCAACTTCAACGGTGTCACCCACTCGAACGGGCTGCTCAATTAAAAGAATGACGCCTGAGATAAAATTATTGACGATATTTTGAGACCCAAAACCCACCCCAATCGCTAAAGCTCCACCAACAACGGTAAAGACAGTCAGGGGAATCCCGGCAATGGTCAGCGAGAGGCACACAAACGAGGAGAGGCAGCCATAGAAGGCGAAGGTTTGGTAGGTGGTTTGAGAGGCCTTATCATCCACGAAACGCAGGATAAGGCGCTTATTAATCAGTTTGACCACTAAGCGCGAGAGGCGAGCAGAAAGTAACAGCAAGATGAGGGCGACCAGTACGTTACCTAGCGTCAGTTTGATCCCGGCTATGGTAATTAATTTTAGCTTCCAAAGGGAACCTAAAATACTCAGAGTTTCGTTAAGCCCATTGTCCATGGCAGCACCTCGAGAAAGACGACCATTTATCTAACAAATTTGGCATGGGGGCAGCAATTCGTAAAGTATTTACGTTACTTAAAGTAGAGTCTATTATTGGGTATCTCTTGTGGAATCGTAAAAAAGGAATTTTATGCGTCTGATTGATTTTATCAATGCTGGTGGATCCATTACGTGGATTTTGGTAGTGATGAACGTTTTTGGTATTTCTCTGATTCTTTGGCGTATTTTTGTCGTTCGTGATTTTAAAAAGAAAATCGATTCAGAAACTAAACTTGTTGCGACAGATGTTTCGGCCCAATACAAAATAACAAATCTTCTCTCCCATCTCGAGCTGGTGAAAGATGCCATTTCTCAAAGAGTGCATGAATTAGAAGTCGGTATGACTAGTATTAAAGTCATTGCCACAACTGCTCCTTTACTTGGACTTCTAGGAACAGTGGTAGGGATTTACGAGGCTTTCCAGGTGATTTCTACGACCGGTTTGGATGATCCAGGGAAATTCGCTTCAGGGATTTCTTACGCTCTTATTACGACCATCGTCGGTTTGATTGTCGCGATTCCTCATTATATCGCTCACAATTATCTATCGGGCGAATTAGATTCGATGGAGCTTCTGATGGAAAAACGTATAGGTCCAATGCTTCAAGGTGAATAAAAATGGGTAGACGAAATAGACGAGAAGCCATTGCGATGGATCTCACACCATTAATTGATATGGTGTTCTTGTTATTGATCTTTTTTCTTGTGACTTCGAGTTTCAAAAAAGAGCAGCTTGCTCTTTTAGTGAAGCTTCCGAAGGCCGAGCAAGGTGCTGGGAGTGACAAAAAAGTCGAGCAACTCACCATTGAGTTGTCAGATAATGAAGTTGCTGTGAATGGTAAAAAAACCACCCTTGACGCACTTCCTGACTCGTTTAAAACAGTCAAAAAAGAAGCGCTGGTGAATCTTCGCATTGACGGAGATGTCAAATACCAGCGTTTGGTGAAAGTTCTCGATTTGTTGCAATTAAATAAACTCGAAAATATTTCACTCATTACTGATAAAGAAAAAAAGTAAATTTGGCCTCTAGGAGCTTTCATGTCTGATGCTGTTTCATTCCCTAAGAAAAAGACTTCTTCTGAAAAAGTTCTCGCTCAAATGAAGGATTTCAAAACTGGCGATGTGGACTGGAAAAATGGTCGCTCGTTTAGTTTGACCTATCCGGTGAGTGATGAGCACCATGAGTTCTTGAAAAAAGCTCATAATATGTATTTTTCTGAAAACGCACTTAATCCCATGGCGTTTAAGTCCCT
>CANFNN010000263.1 GCA_947448095.1 Bacteriovoracaceae bacterium
ACCTTGGGCAATTCGTAAAAATTCAATTTCATGACTTTGAAACGAATGAAGAAATCTCTGGCAGAGTCTATCGGTAAGTGTGGAGTCGAGATACCTGCAAATATTCAATCCAGAAAGTGTCTAAAATCTATACACCCTTTGGAGATTCTACCTCATAGAGGGTTTAGGATCGCACAAAATCCAAAATAATGAGTAAATGCATTCAATATCAATTAACGAATGTATCCGATCAAGGGGTTTTATGAAAATTCAATTTCTTATGCTTACTCTAACTGCCGCTTTTGCCTTTTCGGCCCATGCCAAAATGACAAGTGCAAGTGCTATGGTTGATGAATTAGTACCAAACGCCGTCAATATCGAAGAAGTTCTTTTAGAAAATGATCTTTTAAATGCTGATAGCAGAATACTTGTTGAGGAGCCTAAGCAGAGCACAATACAAGACTGCTTTCGCGATACATGTCCCGTTTATATTGAAGTGGATAAGGCCCGTCAGCGCGCTACTTTGCGAGTGAACGGCCAAATCGTGATGGACAAGAGTGGAATTCTTAAGGACGGAGAGCTACGTGCCACAACGGGAATGGAAGGTCATGGGACGCCAAACTTTGACCGTCACCCAGAAAGCCCTCTTCGTGCCTACACGAAATACAGCTCTTCAAAATATCCAGGCGGTGACTGGGTTGGTCCTGATAAAAAAGCTTATGGAAACATGCCCTTTGTAGTGTTCATTAGAGGCGGATTTGGTGTTCACGGAACAACTGGCGGAAACGACTGGGGTAACATCAGTAAGCTTGGAACGGTACCTCTTTCTCACGGATGTATTCGAATCCATCCTTTAAATGCCAAAGCATTTAACCAGGCCGTGACAACTTATGGAGCATCGAATACTTGGATTTACGTTCACGAATAATAGTCAGATGAATTGATGAAATAAAAAAAGCGGCTAAATGCCGCTTTTTTTATTTATGAATGACGATGTGTACTCAGATCCCCTGAAATGGACTGCTCTGCCACTTGGATGGTGACTACGCCATCATCCACTAAGACACTCCATCGATTGTCACGCTTGATCACTAATGCCAGCTCCTCTAAAAATTCTGCTGAAAAAGAATAAAATTCAATTTCATCCCCGCGGTGAATTTTTTCTTCTTGCAGCTCACTCATAAACCTTTCTGGTGTTTTGTAAGTGTAGACCTTAACGCCTTTAGAAATTTTGGTTGCCTTGTGAAGCTTGCGGGCACTAGGGCTTCCGATTTCAATGATTAATTTAAATCCGCCAAACGAATCAATAATACTGATCGCAGCCGTGTCGGGATCATGCAGACCAGTAGCCGAGAACGCTAAACCTTCTTGGGTATTTAAGATATAGGCCAGAACTCGGGTGAGAAGATAGGGCATGTGTTCGGATGGATGTTGGGCCACGCGGAAGTCTAAAGTTTCATAGACTGCGCGCTGAATATCTGAGAGTTCGATCTGAAACCGATAAAGTGTGGTTGTAGTGGCCATGGCAGACTATCGCACGAACGAAATCAAAGAGTGACTAAATTCTTAAGAATCTCTTCCCACATGGTTGTGTGTTCTTGAAAAAAACTATTTTCCTTGTTCCTGCGACCTTCGTAGGTAAAGCTCAAAGCCCCAAAATGCTCGAAATAAAAATCTTTTGATGTGCCCTTAGCAGAGTAGCCTAAGATCACTGGAGTGGTTCCCACCTTAACTCCTGGGCCAATACTTGATTTCATAATCGAGGCCACTACAAGATGTCTTTTCTCATCTCTAGAAGAGAGCACGGGACCCGTGAACGACCAAGGATAGAGGAGAGCACCAATGCAACAATGGTAATCCATCGTCACTTCTAAGTGAATACTTCCAAGATCACGACTTAAATATTCAACAAGAGATCTGGTCTCAGCTTCTTTGAACCCTTGAACATCGGCTTTTATGACAGTGTAGTCTCGGTTAAGGTCAACACCATTTCTATTTTCACGTTCCCGGCGATCATATCCATCCGGATTCAAAATGGGAGCAATGTAAATGACTCCGCCTTGATTGAGATAACTTAAAATTGTTCCCGAAGTGGCGGTTTGTTCCAGAAACCATCTTGGTAAACGGTCTTCTATATTGAGGTACTCATCTCCATGAATACTGCCTCCAATATAGACGGCCTTAGTTGAGATGATATTTTTATTAGCAATTTTTATTAAGGAGAGTGGTCTGCCCTCGACCGATTTTCCATAAGTCACGACTTGGGCGTAGTCGCTAAAGCTCTCCTCGAGAGATTTTAATTCTTCGACGATTTTACTGTAAGTTGGACCCTGGATACCTGAATCTGAATCGATCGCTAGGAGCCTGATCAGTGGATCATCAGGGAAGTCACTAGCTAAAGCATTCAACGATAACAAGGCAAGAATAAGGTATTTCATTTTTTGAGAATAGCAAGTTAGGCAGAGGTGAGGTAATCAAATTATCTTACACCATTAATTAATGACATAGTGCTGGATTCGCTTGGCAAAAAGGTTTCAGGTGTTTCACCATTTCAGCGATTTCTGCATCATCACCTGGTACAATGTCTAATTCTCCTAAGTCCCGCCACTCCATCCATGCTGTGCCATTGGCCTTGATTTCAACATGGTATATAGCTTTGTCCCAAGTATTGTTGATATGCCAGACGCCAATTTTGTAAGAGCCATCTGGATTCATTTCAGAGATTTCAAAGGCTTCCATCACGTGAATATATTGTCCGCCAAGGAGCGGCTTATCGTAATTTTTCTTAGATAAAAAGAGGCGAGGAGGGTAATGACGAGCAATCCGAGCTTTGACAGCATCATATAATTTATTCGCTTCCCGCTTAGAGTAGGAACGCTTCACTCCCATGAGCATTTGATCAATGCCAGAGTAAAGAGTGGCATTCTGCATCGCCCATTGGTTGAGGACATGTCTAACCATGTATTCTTTGATTCCAGGAGTGCCTGAGAGTTCATGAAGGTCAGAGAAGCCAGGAATGATAACCGGTCTATTGGTCATGATTTTATCAATTAGGGACTTGTAATAATTCAACCAAGCCTCTTGATCTTCTTTGGATGGAACATTGGCCCCTAATTTGTTCTCGGGGTCATAAAAAGCCAGCAAGTTCATCTTTCGCAGCTCTGTCGTGACTCCTAAGCAAAATCCGAATTGATCATTTTTCTTGTCTGGATTTTCAAAACCCATTTTATGATTTTGGAAAGCAAGGCTAAAGTCTAAGTTGGGTGTGTGGCGAAACTCTCGTGATTTGAAAACATCGAAATCAGGCTGTTCTAAGTCTTCATACATAGCAGTATAATCTAGCAGTCTTGCTTTTTGAGACACTGAATGAAGCGCATTGTAGGTAAAATAACTTTTAAGAAGTTGTCTCTGGGCTGGGATCTCGTTCATGTCAAATATTGGCCCCTTCCTTTGGGCAAAAACTGATCCCGAAGAAAGAAGTATGATTAATAGGCATAAACTGCGCATAGAAAACCCACATAGTTGTTGAGACTTGAATTTAATCGAGAATCCTTTTCCCCAAGCTAAACTTGAATATTTTACAGGACCCAAGAGCTAAATATCGGTTTTTAAGGTTCAAATATGGAAGCATTCAAAGTTAATAATTAATCTCACTTGGCCAGCCTGGGTCAATCATTCTCTCTACTTGGCAGTGTCATATGAGGAAGGTAACATATGAGAACTTACTCATTAACGAAGGATTATTATGACTTTCCCAACCGAAGTTTCAGATCACCACAAGGCCGATTTACATCAGAAATGTATCTACTTAGTGGCGCAATTTAAAAATAAAGATCTTGTTCTATGGAAAAAATTTAGCGAGCAAGTAAAGACCTTAAAGGTTGAAGATTCTTGGGATTTTTATCACGTTTTGCTGGTGGAGTACCAAAAGCTTGTTGATAAGCCTGATCTGTCAGGTTCTACTCAAGTGAAAGTCCCTGCTAAAAAAGCCGCTAAGAAAGCTGCGAAGAAAGCCCCTGCTAAAAAAATCGCTAAGAAAGCTGTGAAGAAAGCCCCTGCTAAAAAAATCGCTAAGAAAGTTGTGAAGAAAGCCCCTGCTAAAAAAATCGCTAAGAAAGCTGTGAAGAAAGCCCCGTCT
>CANFNN010000264.1 GCA_947448095.1 Bacteriovoracaceae bacterium
ATGGGGGTATCCTTTTTTGGCCCAAAATAACATTACTCCCATTTTAGTTCGAGTGATTTAAAGGCTAAATTCTATTTTACTGGCCCTTGTTCAGGAGTTGTTAGCTGTAAATAATTAATATTGACTTGGTTAGTGTCTGGCCAGGTTATGGACAGTGTATGCAAAAACTACATGTTTAGACCCATAAATCACCTGTTTTCAGTGCCTTAACCACGCATCTTTTGGCCCTCCACTTGCTTAATAGAAGGCACAGGGGAACAAAATGAAAAAGAACCAAAACAAAAACATCGCCATCTTCGCTTTCAGCCTTTTGGCCATGGTTGGAACTTATAATGCTGTCATGATCAATTCTGAGTCTGACCTGTCTGATGCTAAAAACTTTAAAAGACTCGATGAAATGTTTGGTGTTGTCACTGAAGGTAGAACTCCAGCAGTAACAACTGGTTGGGCAAAAGTTGCTAAGCCTCACACTTTAGTTGCTTCTGTAAAATCAGCAGTAAAAGCTGAATCATCAGTTGCTCCAGAAGCTTCTGCTCAAGCGGCTATTCAAGATTCTTTATCTCTAAAATTAGTCGAAGTGATTAATCCTAAAAAATGGGAAAATGGTGTAAAAGCTTCTGATTTTGGTGGATCAATTGCTACTAACAACGGAATCATTGAATCCCTTTCAGCTAATCTTCCTGAAAACATGAACATTGAAATCTCATTTTCAGAAATGACAGGAAATGTTTTTGAGTATGACCTTAACGGTAAAGTTTATTCGGCCATGATGTATCAGGTAGATCAGAGTTCATACATGGTGACCATGACAAATGGTCCGCTTGAAGGAACACGTATGCGTTTTGCTGGTGAAGCTGCTGATAACAACTCTTACCTAGCTGAAACTCACAATATCGAAGTAGGAGCTTTTGGCGAAGAAATGGACGCTGTTCAGCCGGAAGTAGAATCAGATACAGCTATCCAGACTGCTGAAGCTGCTTCATTTAATTTTAATCAAATCTAAGGCTTAAACCTGCTGCGTCATTGATAGATAAACCACTCTCCGTGTGCTAGCCTATGCCGACTAAAATCTGCAAAGGGAATCTATGCGCACGCAAGACATTCGAAATGCTTTTTCTAACTATTTCATTAAACAAGGCCATGAGAAACATAAGTCCTCAAGCCTAGTTCCTCATAACGATCCCACTATTCTTTTCGCTAACGCCGGGATGAACCAATTCAAAGACTTTTTTACGGGTAAGGCGACTCCACCTAATAGACGAGCGGTCACTATTCAAAAGTGTGTTCGAGCTGGCGGTAAACATAACGATCTTGAAAATGTTGGCTTCACGGCACGTCACCATACTTATTTTGAAATGCTGGGTAACTTCTCTTTTGGGGATTACTTTAAAAAAGAAGCGATTAAATTTGCCTGGGAACTATTAACTGTTGAATTAAAAATCCCTAAAGAAAAACTCCTTGTGACTGTTCATGACTCTGATGATGAAGCGCTCAATATCTGGCATAAAGATATGGGTGTGCCTTTAGAGAAAATTTTCAAGTTAGGTGATAAATCCAATTTCTGGGAAATGGGTGACGTCGGTCCATGTGGCCCTTGTACCGAAATCTTTTTTGACCACGGTCCAGAAAGATCGACCGGTGTGCCGGCCGGTTGTCAGGAAATTGATGATGAAGGTCGCTATGTAGAAATCTGGAACTTGGTTTTCATGCAGTATGAAAAATACATGGAAGGAACGGAAATTAAACGTAAGTCCCTTCCTAAGCCTTCAGTTGATACCGGGGCGGGTCTTGAGCGCGTTGCTGCTGTTCTTCAAGGTAAATATTATAACTACGATACGGATGGATTTGAGCCCATCATGAATGCGATTGGGAAACTCACTGGTAAAAACTATTACACTGATAAATCGGAAGAAGTGAAATCATCTTTCAGGGTTGTGGCCGATCATATTCGCTCATCAACGATGCTGATCACTGATGGGGTGATTCCATCCAACGATGGTCGTGGCTACGTTCTTCGTCGAATTATTCGTAGAGCCGTTAGACATTTATCCCTAATGGGACTTAAAGATCTCTCGTTCTATAAACTCGTGCCTTCGGTTTTTGAATCTCTTGGCCAGGAGTACCCGGATAATGCGGCCAATGCTTCACTTGCTGAAAAACTTTTAAAACTAGAAGAAGAAAAATTCAGAAAAACTCTTGATACGGGTCTTGCCCTGATTAACGAAGAGTTAACGAAAGTAAAAGCTGGTCAAAAGTTTTCTGGCGACGTTGCTTTTAAACTTTATGATACTTTTGGTTTTCCTCTCGATTTAACTGAAGTGATTCTAAGAGAAAAAAATCTGGAACTTGATACCAAAGGCTTTGAAGAAGCCATGGCCAAGCAGAAAGCTCAATCTAAAGCAGGAACGAAATTCAAAGTTCAAGAAGATAACGTTAAACTTTTTTATACCATCAAAGAAAAATTCGGTGAAACGAAGTTTACCGGTTACGAAGAAGTAACGGCTGAGGCTAAACTTATTGCGAAAGAAGAAATCGATGGAAAATTTTATCTCGTCTTCGATAAAACTCCATTCTACGGCGAGGGTGGTGGTCAGGAAGGAGACAAGGGTGAGATCTTTTCTAAAGAAGGAAAGCTCGCCACTATTAGTGATACACAAAAGCCCGTCGAGGGCCTCCATGTGCATCTGTCAGAAGATGCGGATGCTCTTTCAGTCGGTGAAACCTACATCCTTAAATTAAATGTTCAAGAAAGAGAGCTAACGAAGAGAAATCACTCAGCGACTCACCTTCTGCAATCGGCCTTGATAAAAGTGCTTGGCACTCACGTCAAGCAAGCGGGTTCATCCGTTGGACCAGATCGCTTGCGTTTTGACTTCACCCATAATGAAGCGCTCAAGCCCGAAGAAATTGCTAAAGTGGAAGTGCTGGTGAATTCTGCCGTCCACTCCTCTTTGGCGGTGACTGCTGCCAACATGACCAAAGATCAGGCCACCAAACAAGGGGCCATGGCACTTTTCGGCGAAAAATATGGCGATAATGTGCGTGTACTTACGATGGGGAATTTCTCGTGTGAACTCTGCGGAGGAACTCACGTCAAAAACACCAATGAAATTGGTCTGTTTAAAATCATCATAGAAACTTCCCTCGCCTCAGGTGTCAGAAGAATTGAGGCCATCACTTCTACTAATGCCATTGATTATCTTTTGAACCGTTCTAAAATTCTGGGTGAAGTGGAAAAAAACTTTTCAGTCAAAGAAGAAAGAGTCCTGGATAAAATCCAGGCCTTGTTCGTGGATCTCAAAGACAAAAACAAGCAACTTGAAACGTTGAATGATAAACTTCAAAGTTTTGAATCTCAAAATCTTTTCACTCAGCATAAGCCCATTAAAAATGGACTCACACTCACAATTGCCAAAGCTCCGAATGCCGATCAAGGCAACATGAGAAAGCTTGGAGATATCTTTGTGGAGAAATTCCCACAAGGCGTGTTGTTTCTTTATGCAGCTGAAGGCGATAAAGTTTCCTTCATCATGAAAACCAATCGCGCCAACACTGCTGTCGATTGCTCGGCCGTGCTGAAACAAGTTATGCCGATTGTGAACGGACGAGGCGGAGGTAAACCTGACAACGCTCAAGGATCTGGAGATTCTAGTAAGACTCAAGAACTCATCTCGGCGATCGAAGGAGCTGTTAAGTGAAATTAGTTTTATTAGTGCTTCTGGTTTTATTAGGCTGTACGAATAAAAACAAACGAACAGATACTATTGAAATCTCTTTGAGCGGAGAAATCACAACTCTTGATCCAGCGGCTTGCTACGATACCATTTGCTACGTTCCGGTGGCACAGGTTTATGAATCCCTTTATGAGTTTGAATATTTAAAACGACCTTATTCACTTCGCCCACTCTTGGCCGAGGGCGAGCCTGAGATTTCCCAAGATCGATTGACTTATACCTTTAAAATTAAAAAAGGCATTCCTTACCACGACTCAGCTCTAGTCCCTAAGGGACGAGTAGTGAAGTCGCAGGATTTTGCCAATCAAATTAAGCGGCTGGCCTTTCTAGGCACTAACTCTC
>CANFNN010000265.1 GCA_947448095.1 Bacteriovoracaceae bacterium
CCTCTCTTCATCCATTGGCCAAGACCTCCCTTGCAATTCTAGAAAAGCCATCGGCCAGTGAGCTCATGCAGGTCATGGCCTCAGTTGGACTTGCTCAAAATTTTGGGGCGATTAAATCTCTTGTGACCACGGGAATCCAAAAAGGTCACATGAAGCTCCATTTGTTAAATGTCTTTAATCAATTAGGTGCAACCCACGAGGAAATAGAAAAAGGAAAAGAGTATTTTTCTGACAAAGTGGTGTCTTTTACCGCTGTCCGAAATTTTCTTGAATCCATAAAGCAGTTACAATGAGAACTTCGATGCAAGATCAACACTTCTATGGTCATGGGAAATTATTGTTAACTGGTGAATATTTTGTTCTGGATGGAGCAATGGCACTGGCATTACCAACAACTGTTGGCCAATCCATGAAAGTAAAATATCGTCATTCTTATCAGCCTACATTGAACTGGAAGAGTATCGATCATTCGGGAAAAATTTGGTTCGAATCAGACTATGAATTTTGGCATTTTAAACCGATCAAAAATCAAGAAAATAACGAAAAACAAGATTTTGTTCATCAGGTTCTAGCAGCTGCAAGGTTTCAAAATCCTCATTTTCTTCGCGATGACATGGACGTGTTTGTCGAAACCAAAATTGAATTTCCCCTCGAGTGGGGACTTGGGTCTAGCTCTACTTTTCTCTACAATGTTGCTCAGTGGGCCTATGTTAGTCCTTTTGAGCTTTTAAAAAAGACTATTGGTGGTTCTGGGTATGATATTGCTTGTGCTCAGGCGATGCGTCCGATTCGTTTTCAACGGGTTGATAACAAACCTCAGTGGGAGACGGTCGATTTTAATCCTTCTTTTAAAGATAATATTTACTTCCTTTACCTAGGTCATAAGCAATCTTCTCAATCTGAAGTTTTGTCTTATGCCTCAACTAAAATCGAAGGGAAGCATCTTTTAGTGAATGAAATTTCTCAACTGACCAAAGAAATGATCTCCTGTCAGAATCTAGGTACTTTTAATAAGATTATTTCAGTTCACGAAGATATTATTGCTAAGACTTTAAAATATGAAAAAGTGAAAGATAAATATTTTCAAGACTTTTGGGGCGAAGTGAAGTCTCTCGGAGCATGGGGTGGCGATTTTGCCATGGTTACTTCAGACCGCTCTCCTTCGGAGACTCGTGACTATTTTAATGAAAAGGGTTTTACGACTTTTATTCCTTTTTCTGAAATTGCACGAACTGATTACTTAATAGACAAAAATTCATGAACCAGCTCCTCAGAGCTTATAAAAATGTTTCTCCTATTGTTTTCGAGTCTGCCTGGGAGTCTCCTTCTAATATTGCCTTTGTTAAATACTGGGGTAAGAAGGGACATCAGATTCCGGCCAATCCGTCATTATCGATGTCGCTAAAAGAGTGTTGCACTAAAACGAAAACAATTTTCTCCCCTTCGAATGAACTTCAAGTAAACCTAAAACTTGAGGGAGATACGAATCCTAAGTTTGCTCAAAAAATTCGCAACTATCTCGCATCATTAGAATCTGAATTACCTTGGATCATGAATCTTAATGTCTCGATTGAGACCTCCAATACCTTTCCTCATGGGGCAGGTATAGCTTCCTCGGCTTCCGGGCTTTCCGCTTTTGCTCTCACTTTTGCGGACTATCTCAAGGCCTTAAATCCCAATGATGATCACTCTCTGTTCTTCAAACGGGCCAGTCACTTGGCAAGACTTGCAAGCGGTAGTGCTTGTCGGTCTGTCTTTGGTGGTTTTTCAACTTGGGGAGCTTCTGATTTACCTGAAGCGACTGATCTTTATGCTTCCCCCTTAGAAGTTCATCCTGATCTTCGTTTTCTGCATGATACTGTGCTTGTAGTAAACGGCACTGAGAAAAACATCTCAAGCACAGATGGTCACGGCAGAATGAGTGACCATTTTTTTGCAGAAGCCCGCTTCTCACAGGCCAAGGTTCATTTTACGATTTGTGTTCAGGCATTGAAGGCCGGAGATATTGAATCTGTTGGAAAAATTCTCGAATCGGAGGCATTGTCTTTGCACGCGATGATGCTCACTTCTCCAAGTGCATATACGCTTTTGAAACCCAATACACTGCTTGCGATTGAAGCAATTTGGCGTTTTAGACGAGAAACAAAGCTTCCTCTTTATTTTACTCTTGATGCTGGACCGAATTTGCATTTAATTTATCCTGGTCACGAAAAAAAGCAGATTGAACTTTTTATTCATCATACGCTTTCTCCTATGTGTGAAAAAATTCTTTATGATGTGACTGGGGATGGGCCTAAACCATGTTAGAGACTGGCTCCTATCCTGCAAAAATTCTTCTCTTTGGCGAATACACGATCCTTAACGGTTCTAAGGCGCTAGCGATTCCTTATCATGAACTTTCTGGGCGATGGTCTTTTGCTGAATTAAATTCTGAAGCTGCTGTTATCTCTCATGAGGCTTTAGTTTCTTTTTTAAAACACAGTTTAGAAGATTACCTGGATTACAAACGGCTTAAAAATGACATCGATAACGGTCTTTGGTTTGATTCAAGCATTCCTCATGGTTTTGGGCTGGGAAGTTCAGGTGCCTTGATCGCGGCACTTTATGAAACCTATGGACTCAAAAAAAGTCATGTCCTCCAAGATAAGCAGGCCCTGGCGAAATTAGAAGATTATTTCCATGGCTCCAGCTCTGGAATTGATCCCCTGGTTAGTTTGATCCAAAAACCTCTGCTTATTCATAGCTTTGATCACGTCGAAATCTATGAAAAAGCATTCAATCTTTCAGGCTTCTTCCTCCTAAATACCAATAAGCCCAGAGTCACTGGTCCACTGGTAAGTATCTACCAGGAAAAAATGAAAGACCCAGAGTTCAAAAGAGGGTGTGCCGAGGTGTTGTCGCGGGAAGTCAATTTTGCAGTTGATGCTATTTTAGGTAATGATCGTTCGAACTTGTTTCATCACCTGTGGCTAATTTCAAAATTTCAATGGGAGTACTTCCCTGAAATGATTCCCACTCAAATGCGGGGACTTTGGTCAAAAGGGCTGGAATCAGGTGACTACATTTTGAAACTCTGTGGCGCTGGTGGTGGTGGCTTTATCCTCGGATTTAGTGATAAATTGTCCGCTACCGAGAAAACAGAAATATTTGATCCGCATGAATTAAGGGACCTTAAATGAAATTTTTCTTCTTGTTACTGATTCCTACTCTTAGTTGGTCTTCAATTCCTTCTAAAGATGAGCAGTTCCAATTTAGCTTAAAAATGGTGATCTCCAATGCCACTCGACCAGACGTTAAACCTGGGATGGTTGTGGCGAGCCCAAGTAAAGAAGCCCCTAATTATTACTATGACTGGGTCAGAGACACTTCACTTACTATGCGCTCATTAGTTGATTACTATGAGACGAAGAAAGACCCTAAAATTAAAAAAATGATTTTTACATGGATTGATGCTGAAGCCTATCGTCAGAATCTTCCTACCTTCACCGGATTAGGTGAGCCAAAATATAATGTAGATGGCTCGGGATTTACTGGTCCATGGGGGCGTCCGCAAAATGATGGTCCAGCACTCAGGGCCCTTGCGATGATTAAGTTTGCCCGGATTTTATTTTCTGAAGGCAATCAGGATTATGTTTTAAAGAAACTCTATCACGGAGTTTTACCAGCAGATTCCGTTATTAAAAAAGATCTTGAGTACGTGGCCCATCACTGGGAAGAGCACAGCTTTGATCTTTGGGAAGAAGAGAAGGGGATGCATTTTTATACTCTTCTGTCTCAGCACGTGGCGCTTCAAGAAGGAGCGAAGCTGGCCGATGAGATGAAGGATTCAGATGCCGGGGACTTTTATCGCCAGGAATCTGAAAGAATCGCTCGTAAACTTAAAACTGAGTTTACCGACGAAAGAGTTGGTATCCTCGTGACTTCACAAAAATCAGCGGCTCTTGGATACAAAAATTCAGGTCTAGATGTGGCACCTTTATTAGCACTTCTTCATACCTCTCCTTATCAGAAACTCTTCTCACTAAAAGATGCTTATATTTTGAAATATGTGGATGTTTTAACCAATAC
>CANFNN010000266.1 GCA_947448095.1 Bacteriovoracaceae bacterium
ATGCATCCTTGTGTTTTCTAACAATCCTAGTTTGGCTCCTTTGTTTTTCTACGGAACACTGCTCTCTGTTCCATTCGCCTTGATGAATACGAAAGTTTTAAAAATGCGAACTAGAGGTTTATTTTTTATCCTAGGCCTGACTGTCTTTGGATATATTTCAACTCAGGATCAAAGCTTTTCAGAGCAACAGCCTTTGTTTGACGGCAAGTCTTTTCTCGTTCGACCATTAGAAACCTTGACTCATTCGAGAGAGAAATTTCTCAGCGATAAGAGTTATGGTCATACTACTTTTTTACCAGATGTTCATTTTGAAGGGACTTGGGAAACTATTCAATTTTTTCCAAGGGCGCTGCAACTTGTATTGTTAGAGCCACTTCCCTGGAGAGATTCAGAAAACGGACAGACAAGAACTCTTCTTTTCTCACTCGTTCAGCTTGAAATGTTTTTAGTTTATGCTTCTCTGCTCTTTTTGATACTGTCAGGTAAGAGAAGTTTTAATTCAGCAGTATTGACTTGCTTTGTAATTTCGATACCCGCAATTTTAGCTTTGGGTATTGCTGTTCCCAACATCGGATCGATTAATCGCTATCGTTTTCCATTTCTTCTTTTAATTAAGATGGCCGGTTTTGCAGCACTCTGGAATTCGTCTCGTTTATCTTGGCCGGGTCGACTTCTTATGTGGGTTGATCCTAAAGAGCTGAATAGAAAAAAGAAGAAAATTTTATTTTTGGTCCCAGATGACGCTACTTTTATCATTCAGCGATTGGTAATGGCCCAAGGAGCACAAAATGCTGGATACGATGTCCATGTAGCTTCTGAGGAAACGGGATCAAGTGATAAAATTAGAGAACTAGGTTTTACTTTTCATCGCCTAGATTTAAATCGAGGTGGGTTAAATCCATTTGCAGATTTTAGGCCATTCCTAAATCTGGTGTTCTTTTTGGCAAAAGAGAGACCTGATATTCTTCAATGTGTTTCGATTAAACCGGTACTTTATGGGGCAACTGCTGGAACGATCGTAGGACTAAAGCGAATTGTTTGCTTAGTAAATGGACTTGGTTATGCCTTTGAAGGAAGTGACTTTAAAGGCAAAATCGTCAAAAAAATTGCGATGTCCCTTTACCGAAATGCACTTGCCTTGCCTGGAATTCGTGTTGTTTTTCAAAATCCTGATGATCGTGCCTATTTTATTGATAACAAATTAGTTGAGGCCAATAAAACTGTGCTTATTCGTGGCTCTGGGGTGAATATGAAAAAATTTATTCCTACAGACCAGCCTAGTAATCAAAGTCCTGTGATTTTATTTGTCGGACGACTTTTGTGGAACAAAGGGATTAGAGAGTTAGTCGAAGCCTCTCGCATGCTTAAGATGGAAAAACTCAATTTTTCTCTAAAAATTGTGGGCGCTCCGGATGCTCGAAATCCTGAAGCTGTTCCTGAAGCCTACTTAAGAACTCTGCACGAAGAAGGGGTGATTGATTGGGTAGGTCGGCAAAGTGATATGCCAAAATTTTATCGGGAAGCTGATATCGTCTGTCTCCCAACTCAGTATAAAGAGGGACTCCCTTTAACCCTTCTTGAGGCCGCTTCCACAGGCAGAACTCTGGTGGCAACTGACGTTCCGGGCTGCAGGGAAATTGTTCGAACTAATATCAATGGCTTTTTGGTACCGCCAAAGAAAACCACTGAATTGGCCGATGCTCTGAGGATCCTGATAATTGATGCTGATTTGAGGAAAACTTTCGGAGAAGCGTCCACCAAGATAGTGAAAGAAGAGTTTTCAGCTGAGATAATTCAGGCGCAATTGGTAAGGGTTTACGAATCGTTATTGAATGACTCAGTGCCTTCAAGCAATAATCTCAACCAATGTACAGATACCTCTTTAGCCTAATAACTGCAGGCCTCATAACTGCCTTTGCCATTCCAAGCATCATTAGAATAGCTGAGATTAAGCATTTGTTTGATGTTCCAGATGAACGCAAGCACCATAAGAGAAGTGTACCTACGCTTGGTGGTATGGCGATTTTTGCAGGTTTAATTTTTTCAATTACATTTTGGACCGATCAGGTTCAGATCGTGGAGCTGCAGTACATAATCACGAGTCTTCTTATTCTTTTCTTTATTGGCATCAAGGATGATCTTGTTAACCTCAGGGCCTGGAAGAAGCTGGCAGGACAAATCGTTGCGGCACTTATTTTAGTTCACATGGCGGATGTCAAATTAACTACATTTTATGGAATGTTTGGTATTAAAGATCTTCCAGTGTGGTTCAGCTATATCTTTAGTGCCTTTACCTGCGTCGTTATAACCAATGCTTTTAATCTAATAGACGGAATAGATGGACTCGCAGGAAGTCTTGGAATCGTGGGAGCATTTACATTTGGGCTATGGTTTCACTTCTTAGGAATGACTCAGTATACAATTCTTTGTAGTGCATTGATTGGCTCTCTATTAGGGTTTCTCTGGTTTAACAAAACACCTGCTCGTATTTTTATGGGTGATACTGGCTCTATGTTGATTGGTTTTGTGATGGCCATACTTGCCATGAAGTTTATTGAAAGTGTTCGCGTCCTTCCCAGAGACCATGCTTATAAGATCTTATCCGTGCCTGTGTTTACCTGCACTATTTTGATAATTCCTTTATTTGATACTCTTCGGGTTTTTATTATTCGAATGGCCCAAGGAAAATCTCCTTTTGATCCTGATCGCAATCATATTCATCATATACTTATTGATCTGGGCATCAGTCACATGAAGGCAACAGCTGCATTGGTAGGCTTTAACATTATTATGATTATAATCGTTTATTTTCTACAGGGAGTAAGAGGAGAAATCATTTTAGTACTTATTCTCGCTATTCCTACGGCTGTTACATATGTACTTTCTAAAATCAGAAATAATAGAACAAGAAATCAAGCCTTGTCCCAAACATCTAAATAGCTTTTGGCAATTTGAATAGAGTTATGATTTTTTTTTATAAAATCAATTGCTGATTGAGACATAATTAGAACTTCGTTCGGGTTTTTTATTAATTTCTCAATCTGAGAGATCATGTCCTCAACGTTTGGTGAGGCATTTAAAAGCGGAACACTCTTAAGACCTTTAGTATTATAGGGTGCTAAAGATTCCGGACCACCTCCGCTTAAAACGATTTTACCGGCTGCCATGCCTATCAAAGCATTCACTCCTCGATCATGACTGTTCGTTTGATCTAAAAAGATATGACAGTTTTTAAACATATTAAGGTATTCAGCATAAGGTAGGCTTTCAGTTACTATTATCTCGAACTTATTTGGAAACTGTTTACTTAAATTCTCAATTAGGAGGTCAAAATCTCGGTATCCCTTTATTAAATCTCTTCCTTTTTGTTTTCCGTAAAAAATAATAAGTTTTTCAGGAACAGTTGCGATGGGATCTTTTATAAGGTCCTGAGAAATTGGCAAGGGAATTATTTCTGTTCTTTTTGGCTCTTTCTCATAGCTCAGGTAGTAGTCGTAAACACCCGGGATAACTTTCTTGGAAACTTTTATCGCATAACTGTGGAGCATGCCATAAAACGGAAAGTATAAAAATCTCAGAGATGGTATGTATCGAGGGAAGTTTTTTAAACTTAATGAGGAAAAGTAGTTGAATTCAAGTTTGCCTGCGAGGCTGGACTTTACGTAAGCTTTATCTGTTCCAAGTGCACATAAAAAAGTTTTTGTGCCAGACTTTTTCAGTTCAAACCAAAAAAGAATATTTGCAATTGCTCCACACCTCTGAATGGCGAGCGGATTAATAACTTGAATGTAATCAAAAGATGAAAGGTTTAGATCGAGAATTCGATGTTTAATTTTAAAGTAATAAAAGATGCCCCTAAGTCCAACCAATTCACCTAAGAGTCCTATTATTTTTTCAAAAGTGCTATTTGGAGCCGATTTGTGTATGTCTAAATCTCTGCTGAGATTTTTAAATCCATCTCCTCCTGAAATCAAGACCACTTTGTGACCCAGAATTTCAAGAGACTTTTTTAACTCTGAGTGGACAGTAGAGAAATCACCAATTAAAAGAATTCGTTTCTTATTC
>CANFNN010000267.1 GCA_947448095.1 Bacteriovoracaceae bacterium
AGTCGCCACCGCTGGGGTCTATTATGTGACAGCGACACCAGCATCAACTTACACGGCCATTACCTCGAGTCCTTTTGAGATTCTGACACTCATTCCGCAAAATACGATTTCCATCATCGATATGATTCAAGGTCCTGTATCAAATGCCACCACAACTTATGCCTATTTTGACCGTGGCGGAGCAATCTTTGGAACGAACTATGTGAACGGAACCGTGACTTGGGGATGGAAAATCGTGGCAACAAATACTGGTACAGCTGCATCAACCGTGAGGCTCAGGGTTGGTACAACAACTCAGGCCACTA
The DNA here is from genome assembly GCA_947448095.1 of Bacteriovoracaceae bacterium. Taxonomy (GTDB): domain Bacteria; phylum Bdellovibrionota; class Bacteriovoracia; order Bacteriovoracales; family Bacteriovoracaceae; genus Peredibacter. The sequence continues at coordinate 306 of CANFNN010000267.1, forward strand.
TAAGTGTCCCAGGAAGCACCACCACTCCCACACTTTTCACAGGAACATTTACCACTCAACCAACAGCTTCCTCAACTTACCGACTATATATGAAGAGCGGTAGTACTGGTGCCACGACAACCGTTTATTCCTTGAAAGTAACGGCAATTCAGACGGCAGCAACCAAGGCCATGATTTATATTCCACTGACCTCTCTGACTTCAACCACATCATCGGTGTTAACGACCACGACGACCAACAACAGCTCTATGGCGAGTCCTAACAATATTTATTTCCCGGCCTATAGTTTTGATAGTTCGAAATTTAAACGCATGGATTCTGCAAGCCTTGTCTTCTCAGGAGTCGGAACGAATTCATGTGTGAGCCTTTGGAATAAAACGGCCAATACTCAAATTGGCTCAGAAGTTTGTGCTACAGGTGCCACCGGTGATGCACTTGCCACAATGGCATTCTCTCCAAGTTTATTGCCTACCAATGCTCAGATTGAAGTCAGGTTGCGGGCCACATCGGGCACTGCAACTCTCTATAAGGCGGGACTGATGATCAACCTGGTAGGAATTAATAATATGGTTGGGATCCAAAGGGCGATGCCTGCCGTGAATCCTCTCGCTGTGAATACAAACTTCAATACCAACAGAATAAGAAGTTATGAAACCAGTTATGGATCGGCCACGGTTAATAACTATATCAAGTGCGGCGTAGGAACAGCTACCTCTGGCACAGGCAGTCTGGTTCTGAAAGACTACGGGGTCGATAGCTCTACAGCAACCGTAGGAGTCTCTACAACCACTCCAGTATCCACCATCACGGCTTCTACTATTAACCTCGCCAGTCAGGCGAACTACACGTCTGTGGAAGCTGGCCCGCTCGCCACCACTGCTGGTGATCACATGTTTATTAACTACGCTCACACTTCAGGAAGTTTTACGATTCAGCACTGCTTGTATGAAACACAGGCTACTTACTAAAAGATTTAAAAACTTTAGGACTATTTTTCAATTTTTAAATAAAACAATTACCGACAAAAAAGATCGGAAAAACTTAACTACCCGTATTCATATTCGCCTATCTTAAGACTGACCAAGTGTTGCACCCAAAACCTGTAAATCCAACCAAATCTTATTTGCTCAAACATTCCCCTCATCTAAAATTCGTCTCATTCCGATAAGTTAGTGACGTTTTCCGTCAAGGTAGATGGAAGGCATAATTATTTCAAGGAAGACACTTATGTTTGGCTGATGAGAATTAACACCAACGTGTCTGCTCTACGCGCACAACGCGAAATGAGTGAACACACAAAATCAATCGAGAATGCTTCAGGAAAAATTTCCTCAGGCAGTCGTGTGAGAAATGCATCTGATGATGCAGCTTCTCTCTCTATTGGTAGCAAACAAAAATCAAGCATCAGATCACAACATCAGGCCATCAGAAATGCTAACGACGCCATCGGACAATTCCAAACTGCAGAAGGTGCAATGAATGAAGTAGGCTCAATGCTTATTCGTTTAAAAGAACTTTCACTTCAAGCTTCTACTGGAACATTACAAGACTCAGACCGCGGCATGCTTAATAGTGAATACATGCAAATAAGAAAAGAAATTGAACGTGTAGCGCGCTCTACTAACTTTATGGGCACGAATCTTTTGCAAGATAAATCTGGTAAGCCCCGTGACTTCATGATTGGTATCAATGATAACGACAATTCAAGAATAAGCTTCTCTGGTGCAGATATAGCTGTTACTGAGTTCAACTTAGGACTAGTGGATTCATCAATCGTTAATGCTGAAGAAGCCCGCATTAACCTTGGCCACATTGATCAAGCAATTGAAACTCTTTCATCTAAGCGTGCTAAGGCCGGCTCGTATCAGAACCGCATTCAGACAGCGATTAATAATTTGGAGACAACAAACATCAACGAAACTTCGGCCATGTCTAGAATTATGGATGCAGACATGGCGTATGAGTCATCAGAAAAAATAAGATCAGAAGGAAAATTAAACGCGGCTTCTTCAGTTCTTGCTCAGTCTTCTCAGTTCAGCGCCATGGCCTTAAAGCTTCTTCAAGACTAATTAGTTGTGAAATAATCCCAGTTTTTTCAGCACAAATACAAACACTGTAAAACCAATTACCATCAACATGAACTTTTTATAATTCGAAATTAATCGAACATAATCATCCTGCGCCAGATCGCCTTGAATATTATGCTGATCCAAAATCGCAATGACTCGCTCAACAGTGTTATCAGCAATAACAAAAATGTCTCCATTCTTAGAGTGAATCGAGATGGCCTTCTTAGGATGAAGAAGTTTGTAGGTTTTAATGTCTGAATAAAGAATCGCCTTATTAAAAAAAGGCAGACCTCGGTTATACACAAAGCCTTTCTCATGAAAGCGCACCCCACGGATCACTCCGTAGTAGATGGCAGGAATAAGAATCAAACAAAAGAAAGTGATAAATTCATGAGGGTAGCGGTAATGGTAATCAATCACGTCTAAGATCTTAAAGCGACCATCGGCCTGAAACTTCTCATAGGTGAAAGTTTCAAGATAAAAGTCATTAAAGAAGAAAATAAAAATCGCAAGGATCCCCAGTCTAAAAATATTCAGCATGGAGGTCTTATAAAGTTTTTTACCAAGCATTAAAAAGCCTCATTATGCGGCTCAATGCCTTGAGCGTAGCGAACCAGATCAATCACTTCACGAGCACAGCCCTTGCCGCTTTCTTTGATTGTCACGTAATCAACGATCTCTTTGACTTCATCCGAGCAATTCGGAACCGTCGCCGAAAATCCTGCTTTCTTTAAAAGAGGAATATCAAACAACTCGTCCCCCATGTAGAGCACTTCTTCGGCTTGAACTTTATAGCGCTCCATTAAATCAAGAAAAGCTGATCGCTTATCTTCTTTTCCGGCGTAACAAAAATCAAGGCCTAGTTGATCCGTACGTTTTGTGACTGAGATACTATTTCCACCCGTGATGACTCCGACTTTTAACCCGGCCTTCATCAAAACTTTCATGCCGTAGCCATCATAAATACAAAAGGTGCGGTTAAAGCCCACTTCTTCACTTGCCCACCAGACATGGGAATCAGTCAGAATGCCGTCGAGATCAAAACAGACGACTTTAATTTTTTTCAGTTTTTCTTCAAAGCGCTTGGCCGTTGTTCGTAAACTCATACTTCTACCGCTCTTCTAATTTTTAATAATTGCTCCACAATGCTCTTCACCTGAGTCAAAGGCAAAGCCGTAGCCGCATCTGAAAGGGCTTTATCTGGATTCGGGTGACACTCCATAAAGATCCCATCGGCACCGGCCGCAACTGCAGCTCTGGCGAGAACTAAAATTTGCTCACGCTTTCCACCTGTGGCGGTTCCTAGACCACCCGGTCTTTGCACACAGTGAGTGGCATCGTGAATCGCTCTGACACCAAAAGATTTCATAATTTGGAACGAAGCCATATCAACCACAAGGTTATTGTAACCAAATGATGAGCCTCGCTCAGTCAAAAGAATTTTATCTTTAGAAAGAAAATGAGAAGCCTTATCCACGATATTTTTAGTTTCTTCAGGTGAAAGAAACTGACCCTTTTTGATTTTTAATTCACGGTCATATTTTTTACAGGCTTCAGCACCTGAGAAGATCATGTCCGTTTGGCGGCAAAGAAAAGCCGGTACCTGCAAGACGTTGACATATTTCGCGACGATCTCAGCTTGGTCAGGTGTATGAAAATCAGTCAAA
>CANFNN010000268.1 GCA_947448095.1 Bacteriovoracaceae bacterium
CCTGAAGCATCAAATTATTTCTGCACCACTGATATTACAAATTTAAACTCAAATGAAATCAGTGCCATTCAAAATGATGGCGGACTTTTGATTCAGAGATTTTGTCAGCACTTTAAACTTATTTAAGACCTATTCCCACTCAATGGTCCCAGGGGGCTTAGAAGTAATGTCGTAAACGACACGAGTAACCCCTTTCACTTCATTACAAACGCGTGACGATACTTTATTTAAAAAGCTCCATGGAAGTTCTGTTATTGAAGCCGTCATTCCGTCTTGGGAGTTGACCATCCTGAGTGCAATGACTTCTTCATACACTCTGCCATCGCCTTTGACGCCGACTGTTTTCACTGGCAAAAGAACCGTAAACGCCTGCCATGTAGAATCATAGAGGTTATTAGATTTAAGTTCTTCATAAAGAATCTGATCAGACTCTTGAACTTTACGAATCGAGTCTCTTGAAAGTTGTCCAAGGACTCTCACCCCAATTCCCGGTCCAGGAAAGGGATGGCGGTAAACCCACGCATGCTCTAGTCCCAATTCAAGTCCCATCGCTCGCACTTCGTCTTTAAACAGAAACCTCAAAGGCTCAAGCAGCTTGAGGTGCATGCGCTCTGGCAGTCCACCCACATTATGGTGAGACTTAATGGTAACAGATTTTCCGCCTTTTTTATGAGGCGAAAGAGATTCTATGACATCAGGATAGAGAGTTCCCTGGAGAAGATATTCAAATTTAATTCCGTGTTTTTTTTCAAACTCATGAACTTTTGTTTCAAACACTTCAATAAAAGTCCTACCAATAGTTTTTCTCTTATCCTCAGGGTCTTTATCATTTTCAAGTGCTTTTAAAAATAATTCTGAAGCATCTATGACTTCTATATTAAGGGACGTTTTTTCTTGAAGGAGTTTAATCGTATGCATGTCTTGCGGCCGAAGAAGACCGTTATCGACGAAGAAGCAATAGAGATCATCGCCAATCACTTTTTGAACTAAAGTCGCTGCTACAAGTGAATCTACGCCCCCAGAAAAAGCACATAAGACTTTTGAGCCCTTTACTTTATTCACTTCTTCTAAAGAAGATTCAAGCATGGTTTTTGAGGACCAATCGCTCGCAAGCTTTGCCACTTCGTTTAAGAAGAATGAAAGAACTTCTTTGCCGTGAACGGTGTGATGAACTTCAGGATGAAATTGAAGACCTAAGATAGGTCTTTTTTCATGTTTGATACCTGCCACGAGGCCGTTTCCACTTTCAAAAATACAGGCAAAGTCTTTAGGAATTATACTCACGTGATCAGAGTGACTCATCCAAACATCGCTCTCTGTTGGTAATCCAGAGATTTTAAAACCTTTGGCACAGTGAAGTTTGGCGAGACCGTACTCTCCTTGAAGACCTTTTTCGACTTTGCCGCCGAAAAATTGTCCAAGGATTTGCATCCCGTAACAAATTCCCAGGACAGGAATATTTTCATCTACAAAAAAGGGAGAATAATCAGTTGTGTCTTCAAAGACTGATTGCGGGCCACCCGACAAAACGATGGCCTTAGGTTTATATGTTTTTAGCCTCTCGATTCCTTCTTCAACCGTAATCAGTTCAGAAGCATAGCCCAGTTCTCGAAATTTACGGGTAATCAACTGAGTATATTGAGAGCCAAAATCCACAATCCAAATAGCACTTTTCATGAATTATACCTGACGATAGTTAGGAGCTTCTTTAGTCACAATCACGTCATGGGGATGTGATTCTTTTAAAGAGGCAGAAGTAATTTTTAAAAATTTCGCACGCTCGCGCAAAAGACTCATATTAGGTGCACCAACGTAACCCATACCAGCTCTGACTCCGCCTACAAGCTGAAAGAGATTACTGGATAAAGACCCGCGATAAGGAACCTGACCTTCAATTCCTTCGGGAACGAGTTTAGAAACTTCTTCGACTGCACTTTGACCGTAACGGTCTTTTGAACCTCTTTCCATGGCACCCAAGGATCCCATTCCACGGTACATTTTATAAGCGCGTCCTTGATAGAGAACCATTTCTCCTGGAGTTTCTTCGCAACCAGCAAATAAAGATCCAATCATGACCGAGCTAGCTCCACCAGCAAGGGCTTTCATAATATCGCCCGAGAATTTAATCCCGCCATCAGCGATAAAGGGAATGCCCGCTTTTTCACAAGGAATGCGGCAATCAAAGATGGCCTGCATTTGAGGAACACCAATCCCAGCAATAACTCGCGTGGTACAAATTGATCCTGGACCAATACCTACCTTGATTCCATCAACTCCAGCGACAATCAGGTCTTCGCAGGCCTGGGCCGTTGCCACATTTCCTGCAATCACATCAATATCAGCATTTAGTTTTTTTACTGCCTTAATCATGTCGATGACACCCTTAGAGTGCCCATGAGCGGTATCAATCACAACGGCATCAACCTGGGCCTTAATAAGTGCTTCAACACGTTTCAGTTCTTTTTCCCCTACTCCGCAAGCAGCAGCAACTCTTAAGCGACCAAACTTATCTTTATTGGCATTTGGATAAGCGATCGTTTTTTCAATGTCTTTAATCGTGATTAAACCTTTCAGTTTTCCGTCAGCTGAAACAACAGGTAGTTTTTCCACTCTGTGGTTTTGAAGAATTTCTTTCGCTCTTTCAAAACTTGTTCCTTCAGGAGCTGTGACAATATTTTTAGAAGTCATGACATCTTTGACTTTTTTGTTCACGTCAGAAACAAAACGCAGATCACGATTGGTGATCATTCCCACTAATTTTTTGTCACCATCGATGACAGGAAAACCTGAAATTTTATATTTTTTCATGAGATCAAATAGATCTGAAATTTTTTGATCTGGAGTCACAGTAAAGGGATCAATGATCATGCCCGATTCATATTTTTTCACCTTTTCTACTTCAAAGGCCTGCTCTTCAGGGGATAGGTTTTTATGAATCACGCCAATTCCACCCTCTTGGGCCATCACGATCGCCGTTCGGGACTCTGTGACAGTATCCATAGCGGATGAAGCAATAGGTATATTCATCGTAATATTGCGCGAAAAACGGGTTTTTAGCTCAACTTCGGTCGGAAGAACCTCAGAATAGTTAGGAACAATGAGCACGTCGTCATAGGTCAGGGCCATTTCTGGAGTATAAAACATGGGGCCATCCTTTTGAATTGCTCAAAAGAATAGCTGATTTAGGATGATTTGGCAGTTAGAAAGCTATATCCGAAGCACGTAACCAAGGTTTTTAAGCGTTTTGATGTGAGTCGAAAACGGCTTTAGTTTACGTCTAAGGTTGGAAAAGTGCGTATCCAAGTTGTTTACTTCAACGTGGACGTCTTTCCAGAGCATGTGGATAAGGTCGTCTTTGTGGATAACGCGGTTAGGGTTCTGAGAAAGAACCAAAAGCAGCTGGTACTCTTTCGGGGTAAGTCTCACGGCCTGATTATTCAAAATGACCTGATGGCCATCAAGATCAATCACGAGATCCTTAAACTTAATGACTTTATTGTTTTGAAGATTGCGTTTGCTTAGTTGAATGCGATTACGAATGCGGGCAATCAGTTCCTCTGTCTGAACAGGTTTGATTAGAAAATCATCTGCTCCTATTTCTAAACCTTTCACGCGAGCACTTAAATTCGAATCACCCGTTAAAAAAAGTACTGGAAGATTTTGTTTGGCACGCTTCACTTCTTCATAAACTTGGAAGCCATCCTTTCCAGGAATATGTAAATCGAGAAGAATTGCATCCGTGTGATTGTTTCGGATAAAATCAAGTCCCTTTTCGGCTTCAGAAAAGAGCTCCAAACTGAAGGAGTCCGATAATGAACCCGAAAGAACTTCGAGTAGGTCACGGTTGTCGTCAATGATTGTTACATGCATACGGTGTTTTTCCATTGCTCTATAGTAAGACAGGTTAAGGTCGAAATAAAACTCAAGAATTCTTAATAGGTCTATAAGGGGAAATGCCCTATGGAATTAAGGGCATAAGAATGAATAGAGTTGCGGGTAAAGTTATGTCAAGAC
>CANFNN010000269.1 GCA_947448095.1 Bacteriovoracaceae bacterium
CATTAGTCGAACGTGGAATTAATCCTGTTACGATTGTTTTCTATGAACACATTATCCTCACGCTTATTTTTTCACTTGGTCTATTTCCTGCGATTAAACGAATTGGGGAGTTGAAGCTAGCCGATGTTTTCAGCTTCATCATTGTTGGTGGGATTGGATCAGCTGTTGCTACCGTTGCCTTTACCGAAGCCTTTCAATACCTCAATCCCTCGTTGGTTATTTTACTTCAGAAGCTGCAGCCGGTTGTAGCAATCATTCTCTCGGCTATTATACTGAAAGAAGAAATTCAGAAGCAATTTTTGGTGTGGGCTTTTATTTGTATGATTGGCGGACTTCTAATTAGTTCTCCTGATATTGTCAGGCTCTATGATTTGATGAGATCTGATATGGGCATCGTTATTTCGGATAATGCCCTTCATGGTTATACTTTAGTGGGTGTCTCGATAGTCGGATGGGGTGCGACCACTGTCTTTGGAAAGCGTCTATCGATAGTTGGGTTTGATACCAAATCAATCATGGCAGGCCGTTTCCTAACAGGACTACTGGTTTTAATTCCCTTCGTGAAATGGAATCGATCTTTGATTCTTCCCCAAGGCGAGGACTACCTTCGGATTTTGATCATGGTGCTCATCTCGGGTGCGCTCGCGATGTGGCTCTACTATCAGGGATTAAAAATATTATCTGCCAGAACGACAGCAATTGCTGAAATGTTTTTTCCATTTTTTGCTATTCTAGTGAATTGGTTTTTCCTTGGAATTCAGCTCAACGACTGGCAACTTGTTGGTGGCGGGATTCTTGTTGTAGGTTCCTTAATAATCCAAATAAAAAAATACTAATATGAAAGTCGCTCTTTGCATTGATTCACTTCTCTCTCGTGATGATTCAATCTTCCTGCTTGAAATGGCGCTTAATCTTTTTCCTAATTCAGAGATTTATACCATTGCCCATAAACAGGGATCGATCCTAGGAACAATTGAAACTCGTCCAATCGTATCTAGCTTTTTAACTCATAAAGCAAAAAACTTGGATGTCTTTAAAAAGAACTTCTGGATTTTACCCTCAGCGGTTAAAGGAATGCCTCTTCATAAATCGATCGAGAAGGTAATCGTTTTTAGTCGTGGTTATATTCACGGTTTGAACTTCCCATCCCATTTAAATAGCTACCTCTATATTGTTGACTGGAATTTGGTCGATCAAACCAATCTTGGGTGGCAGAGGCTTTTTTCTCCCTACGTAAATGAGTGGCGTGAAAAAGCACTCACTCGCTTTAAAAAAATTGCAACTAGTTCAGAAGTTTTAAAAAGTGATCTCGAACTACCAAACGCCGAAGTGATCCAGCCGACTTTTAGAACGGAAGAATATACCTTCGTGAAAGATGAGGATCATAATTTTCTATTTGAGCATCACTTGATCTATTCCCATGATTTGACTGCTGAGAACTTTAGAAAAATTGCCAAGGTTTTAATTGAGAGAGGGGAGATGATCAGAGTCATGGGCCCGACAGAGCATTTGGCATCTGTTCAAAAAGAATATCCACAAATTGATTTTGCTGGGGATCACTGTGAAGCAACGAGTGCTATGTATTCCCATCAGGCGAAAGCCGTTTGGGATTTTTCCCATAGTTTCTTTCCAGCTAAGGCCTTCGGAGGTCTATGTACTGGACGTCCCGTGGTTGTCTTTGATAATCGGATCAATCGTGAGTATCTGACTCTTGGGACTTATTTTTTGAAAGACTTTAATGAAAACAATATAAACTCTCTCCTGAGCGAGATTGATGGTTCCTATTTAACTCATGACCGCCGGTCACTCAGACGGTTTGGCCTGAAGTGGAATGAGCGATTATTTAAATCTCGAATGGTGAAATTCTTGGATAAAAACGAATGATTACTGTAGGTCTGTCTCAACACGAAATTAATCTTATTACTAAAATCTTGGATGAGCATAAAGTTGAATACCATGTCGACGCGGCCGGTGGTGCTGAGAATGTTCATGAAGCAAAAGTGAAGGGTGGTCGAGGAGACACTTCGTTTTATCAGATCGATATTCATGATGGTCAATACGATCTTCTTTCGGCTTCGGCCAAAAGTAAGCTTGAAGGTCTAGGCATTTATCCTGAAATGGAAGCTCCCGATTTTAGCGAAGAGGCTCCCAAGGAGAAGAAAGTTTCCGATCCTGTTAAAACTAAAAGCCGTTTGAAAATTTTCGAAAGGATATTTATTTTGATCATGTTGGTAGGGATAATTACATTCGTTAAAAGAGTGATGGGTCACTAGTCTTTAGGACTCATTTTCAAGTTGAAGGAGAATTTCTTCAATCCTGGCAATATTTTTTGCAATCACTTGCTGGGTCGTTTCACCATTTTGGCGAACTAAGACGGTCGCAGCCGAATGGGAATGACCTCCACCGCCTAATTCTTGGGCTATCAATCCCACATCTATATCCCCAGAAGAGCGCAGACTCATTTTAATCATATCGCCGTCGTCTCTGAACATAATGGCAACTTTGATATTGTTCAGAACAAGCAAATTATTGATAAAGGCATGAGTGTCTTCAATGTCAGATTTGAACTGATCAATGTCTTCTTTTTTTAAGAGCATCCAGGCCAAAGTTTCATTAGCGTTGGTTGCTGCAGAATTAAGAATCTTTGACAGTAGATGCATATGAATGATGCGTTTAGTGCCGTAGATTCCATTATAAGCTTCTGGCGGATGAATTCCCGTATCCATTAGTTTCGCTACTAACTTGTGGGTAGCTGCCGAGACAGTGGGATACCTAAAAGAGCTAGTATCAATGATGATGGCCGTGTAAATCGGCAGTGCCATTTTTTTAGTGAACTTTACACCTAAGGCCTCAATCATTTCGCCAATCATTTGACCTGTGGCCGCAGCAGTTACGTCAATACAGTGAGTGGTAAGATCACGGCCTCTACAAGGGTGATGATCAATATAAAGAGTAGGATATCCCTCATCAATTAATTGACCAAGGTTTTTACCCACTCGTGTTTTGGTATTAGTATCAACAACAATCATGAGATCGGGTTTAAAGTCCGCATGCTCTCGCATGTAGTCATTGTAACCTTGAACGACTTTGTCCTGATCTAGATATTGGTAACGCTCTAAAAGTGATTCTTCGTTAACACAAAAAGTTTTTTTTCCCAGAGATCTCAATGCCAGGCAAAGTGCTATTTCACTTCCGATTCCGTCTGCATCCGGAAATTCATGAGTTGTGATAAGAATCCTATCTGCGGCTTGTATTCTTGTCTTAAAAGTATCTAAAATAGTCATAAAGTTAATGAGCTTTTCGGCACTTAAGCCTAAGAAGTAGAGAGTTCATTTATATTAACTGAAATGGATCATTTATGGATAAAATACTAATAGTTGATAGAGTTACTAAAGAATATCCAGGGCGTGTCGCTGTGACGGACGTCAGCTTCCAGGTCACCAAAGGTTCCATTCATGGATTCTTAGGACCGAATGGGGCCGGTAAATCAACCACGATGAAAATGATTGCCGGAATTCTTCCACCGACTTCAGGTGAGATAAAACTTTTTGGCCAGACAGTATTGTCTGAGAACACTGAATTAAAGAATCAACTAGGTCTACTACCAGAAAACGCTCCTCTTTATGAAGACATGAAAGTTGAAAAATATCTTCAATATGTGGCCAAGCTTCATGGAGTAAAGAATTTCAAGGATCAAGTAGATAAAGTCATGGAAGAACTCAAGCTTACGGAAGTTCGAGGTCGATTGATTGGAAATTTATCTAAAGGTTTTAAGCAAAGAGTAGGCCTGGCCCAAGCGATTGTTTATGATGCTCCGTTTTTGATTCTTGATGAACCAACCAATGGGCTTGATCCACAAACCGTGGTGGAACTCAGAGATTTTATCAAGAAGTTATCCCTTAATAAGACTATTCTCTTTTCTTCCCACGTATTGAGTGAAGTGGAACAACTTTGTGATGATATTACGATCATTCATAAAG
>CANFNN010000270.1 GCA_947448095.1 Bacteriovoracaceae bacterium
AAGACGCTACAGATCTGCCAACACATATGTGAATGTCACTCCAACTCCAGTTCTTTTGAATAGTGGTGGAATGAATTATCACTGGGTAACAGTGGTAGATATTATTTCAAACCCTAAAGACTCTCTGGGCTGTGACGTGGTGGTTAATACTTGGGGAGATCAAAAAACTTTAACGTGTGAAAACTTTGTTTCGTATGGAGATCATACAAGTATTGGTGAACACGTGAATTTAGGTTTTGAGAAATAGAGTCTTATTGCTTCTTCATCAACAAGTACTGTTTTTGAAGCTTCGCCGAAATATCTTTATCCATGAAGTTGAATATTTTTGAAGCTTTTTTAGCATCGATCATTTGAAGAATTTGAACTGCAATATCTGTATCCTGAACGGACAAGACCGAAGCCGCTTTTTCTGGCTTCATATTAGAAACCATTTCTACTAACTGACCAATTCGTGATTTACTTTCTTCATTGTTTTTTTCCACACAACCAATGAAGCTTTTTTGTTTCTCTGAAAGCTCGGCATATCTTTTAGCAATATCTCCATCTGAAACTTTAAGAGAGTCCTGTTGTTTTTCTAAATCAAGCTCACGCAGACGAAGTTTTTCTTCTTTATCTAAAAGCTCTTTAGTTAAATCTGAAACAGATTTATTTTTAATCACATCCACTTTTTTCTTCACTTCCTCATTCACTTTCTTGATAAATTCTTCTTCGCTATAAACCCGCTTAGGTGCAACAGCATAAGAAAGAGTTGGAAGAATTAACAATATAAGTAGGAATTTCATTGAGGACCTTTTCGTTCTTTAAATTGTAACCAGTTTTGAGTTTGTTCTTCCACTTTCTGGTCAATTTCTTTATTCGTTGCTTTACGATATTCGTCGTAATCTTTTTCTTTCAAGTTTTCGATAACTTTAAGATCTCCTCTAAAGGTAGCGAGTTCTTGTTTTTTTGCCAAAATGAGCTCATCTTGATTTTTTTTATCTCGAAGAAGTAATTGAATATTTTTTTCTTTGGCAGCTACTAACATAGGAAATGCCTGAATCTGGTCTCCGCGAGCTCCCGCTTTGAGTGCTCCTTCTTGAATCACAAAGTAATTATCAATTTCTCGGCGCTCATGCTCGAGCTGATTGTCAATTTTTGCCAGTTCAGTCACCAACCGACCCAATTCCATACGGCATGTTTCTTCTTTAAGCTTTCTGACTTTCAAAACAGGTTCTAGGCGAAAGGTGTATTTTTTCATGATTATCTAAAACTAGGATCAGCTGCAGTTTCGGCTTTACGAGCGATATCAAGCATCCGATCAAAGATTTCTTCAATGGTAAAAGACTCTTCCACTTGTTGGCGAAGAAGATTGGTTAAATCGTCATGAATTGAAATGGCCTTATCAATTTTGGGATTAGATCCACGAGTGTAGGCACCGACGGTAATTAAATCTTCAGATTCTTTATACGACGCCATAAGGTCACGTAAATGACTGGCGACAATTCGGTGCTCTTTAGTGGTGACTTTCGGCATAACCCGCGAGATGGAAGCAAGTACATCAATCGCCGGATAATGGTTTTTGGCCGCAAGTTGTCTGGATAAAACAATGTGTCCATCGGATATCCCTCGAACGGCATCGGCAATGGGCTCATCCAGATCTCCACCTTCAACTAAAACGGTGTAGATACCAGTAATAGATCCAGCGCCTTTTTTAGTTCCTGCTCTTTCTAATAACTTAGGAAGTTTCGCAAAAACGCTTGGAGTATACCCTTTTTGGCCAGGAGGCTCCCCAGTTGAAAGTGCAATCTCACGATTGGCCATAGCAAAACGCGTAATCGAATCCATCATCAAGAGAACATCTTGACCCTGGTCCCGAAAATATTCAGCAATAGTGGTCGCTGTATAAGCCGCTTTGGTTCTAATAAGCGCCGAGGTATCAGAGGTCGCAACGATCACAACAGAGCGCTTAAGACCTTCTTCCCCTAAATCAGATTGAATAAATTCTAAAACCTCACGTCCTCGCTCACCAATGAGAGCGATCACGTTAATGTCTACGTTAGTATTTCTTGCGACCATTCCCATGAGTACGGACTTACCCACACCAGATCCGGCCATAATGGCTAAACGCTGACCCTTACCGGCGGTGATAAAACAATTAATAGAGCTTATTCCAGTATCAAGAGGTTCTCTGATTGGAGGTCGATCAAGGGGGTTAAGAGGTATTCCGAAGATTGATCTTTTTTCATAAGGACCTTCAATTGGTCCTTTATTGTCCATAGGATTGCCCTGAAAATCGATCACTCGCCCAAGCATATTGGGAGAGATTCTGACTTCAGTTACTATTTCTTTGAGATGAATTTTAGTTTGGGAGTTAATTCCAGAGATCTCGTTATAAGGCATCACCATACAGTTGCTGCCTTGAATCGCCACCACTTCACCTAAAGAGCGCTCACCGTTCTCCGCAATAAATTCGACGTTACTTCCCAAAACAGCTCGGGGAACAGCTGCTTCATAAACCATTCCTCGTGAAGCAATGATTTTTCCGACTTTCTCGTAGGGGATTCGGTTTTCAATGTGACGAAGAATTTTATTGAGTTCTAAGTCCTCATTCATGATTCACAACTTGCTCAAAGATCTTATCAATATTTTGGAAGACTCCTTCCAAAGAGCCATCGATTAATCCGTTTTCAGATTCAAGGATAATGCCCGGATGCTGAATTTCAGGAACAATTTCAATTCTTAAATTGGAGAGCTGCCCAAGACGAGATTCCACGGTCTGAATAATTTCAGGCATTTGTTCAAAGTTAGCACGTCCAACTTTTACTATAAGATTTTTTCGGGCATTAAGTTCAAGCACCAGCTTTTCCAGAAGCGTTTCAAGATAAACTTTTTCGTTTACCTCTTTAAGAATAACCCATTTCGTAAATCTCTTTATGAACTCATAGATTTCGGTGCGGTTTTTTTCAATCAGCGTGCCAGTCTGTGCCTGGATCGCATTAATCACTTCTACAAAGTCATCAATTTTATGGTTCAATTCAAGTTGATACTGAGAAAAAGCTTCGGCCTTGCCTTCTTCTCGCCCCTTTTCAAGACCTTCATTATAAGCTTCTTTATAGGCGGCTTCTGTTCTTCGGTTTATTTCATCTTCAATAGTTTTTTCAAAGTCCGATTTTTCCTGACGAGATAACCCTCTTGAGTCTCTTACCGCTGTATCAATCTTGAAATTATTAGATTTTTCAAAACGTCGCTCAGTACGCATGGATTCCTCAGAAATCTTTTCAGATTTTGTGGATTCTCCATTCAGTTCTTCAAAACTAAATGCTTTAAAATCAGTTTGTGTGACAACATGAGTTCCTTTCAGATCGGCGAACTCGAAGTTTTTAATGTCAGAACTGCGGTACTTATGCATAAATCAAACAGCCTTTTAAACGAATGCGTCGCCTTCTCCACCTCGAGAAATAAGCGCCTTACCTTTAGCTTCAAGATCTTTAAGTTGCTGAACAATTTCTTGTTGAGCTTTTTCAACATCAGAAATTTTAGTCGGCCCCATGGCATCCAGATCCTCTTTGAGAAGAGTGGCAGCACGATTTGACATATTCTTAAAGAGTTTAGTTTTGACTTCATCAGGGGCAGTTTTAAGTGCCACCACAAGTTTAGTGTTATCAACACCTTTAAGAAGCTCTTGAATCCCGCGGTCATCAACAAAAATAATATCTTCGAAAACAAACATGAGTTTACGAATTTCTTCAGCAAGTTCAGGATCTTTTTCTTCAACTCTTGCCATGATATTTTTCTCAGAGTTTTTATCCATGAGATTGAGCATATCGGCAATCGGCTCAACACCACCCAATTGTTGCGTATCAATTGATCCAAGTGTAGAAAGTTCAGTTTTAAGTACGTCATCAAGTTGAGCGATAAGTTCAGGCGAAACGAAATCTAGATTCGCTACTCGAAGCACCACTTCCGCCTGTAATCCTTCAGGAAGTTTTCTAAGGAC
>CANFNN010000271.1 GCA_947448095.1 Bacteriovoracaceae bacterium
CCGAAAACAAATTTCTTCTTGATCCGTTATTTCCAAAAGCGATGGCCTTCTCGTTAGATAGTGGTTTCACTAATAACTTTGATATGAGCATAAGTCCCACTAATCCTGGTTACGTTCCTCCCGTATTTTCTGATGACCATAAAGCCGCTCTGATTACACTGGCCAAGCAATTCGCTATTGACCAAGATTTTTATGAAAATTCAGATCAGAAACAGACTTTTGCGAATTATGTATTTGAGACCCATTTGATTGCTCCTTACACTAATACCGGTGCAGGATATCCCGCGCCTGGGCTAATCCCGTATTATGAAAACGGTGTTAACCAATTAGCGATCATATCAACTACATTCTCAAATGGAGTTGCTTCGAATTTGAATCGAGTAGAACTTTATGGTGGCCTTTATTTTAAAACGATGGATCAGTTTAAAGATGATAAAAAATCAATAAAGACCGGGAAGACGAAGAAAATTGAGAACACCGTGACGTACGCGAAATTTTTATCAGGAAGTTTGAAAAATTTAAATGGCAATAACTCTATGGTCGCCAGTACTGCTGACTTAAAAGATAACTTATTCTCAGGAGTCGATGCATTTTCTGGACTCGGAAGTGCTCAAAATGCCTTGGGTGCCTATAATAAAAATCAGAAAGCCAAGCTTGATAACTGGAATAAACATGTCGGTTCGACTGCCAAAGGTAAGAAGCTCTCTGAGATGAAAGACCTAAGTAACGTGGGAGCGACAGGCTCTGGTGGTGGATATTCATCAAATTCAGGATCAGGCTCATCGTCTTCCTCAAATTCGGGAAGTGCTCATTCGGCAAGCCCTGCTAAATTAGATGACATGTCTGCAGCGAATTCTAATTCTGATAACGATAAAGATGGTAATAAAAAAGGTCAGACTAACGGACGTGGAGCAGCTCCACCAAATCTGTCTAACCGTGGGTCGGGAAGTGACACGGCCGCTGCAGCACCAGATACTGGAGCAGCAGATGCTGACAACGAACACATAATGACTAATCTTGAGCGAAACAAGAACGCCTATAAATCCAATGAGGATGACACACTTTTCTCAGTTGTCTCTAAGACCTATATGCGAAACTTGGATAAGATTTTGACTCGAAAAAAGAAACTCGATGAAGAGGCAAATGCCCTCCCAGCGGAACCGGCCAAAGCAGAATAAAAAAAAAGCGCCGTAAGGCGCTTTTTTTATTTTCTTCGACGTCTGGATCTGCGGTATTGGCGTTTTCCAGAACGACGTTTCCTTACCTCATTGAGATTATTCTGAAGATCCTTGATAAAGACTGCGAGCTCTCTTTTGTAATAGACCTCTCCGCTGAGCCCAATGTTCTCCACATCCATGAACCAGTGGTTATCTTTTGCCAAGTTATTGATGAGTGTGAAATTAACCTTCCCTGTCGTGTGGACAACTCGCCAAGGATTTTTAATTCCCGTCTCATCAAACACTCTACCATGCATGGGACTTGAAGTTATTTCAAAACTTGGAAGTCCAAATAAGCTTCTAGGGAATTGCATGATCTCACTCATGTGACGGTCACCACTTAAGAAGATAAAGGGAGTTGCTAGTGTTTTAAGGTCTGAGACAAACAGAGAAAATTCATTGGGGTGGTTTGACTCGTATGAATCATACTCATGATAGCCACCAAAAAACTGATCACCCTTAATGATGAAGCTTGGCTGAGATTCTTCTTTAAGAGATTTCATCAGCCATTGGTATTGCTCAGATCCAAGATGTTTACCCTCTTTATTTGCAGACCTAAAATATCTTGAATCTAAGAAATATAAATTGAAGTCACCCAATGAGAGCAGACCACCAACACCGAATCCTTTGGTGAAAATTTCATCACTCATTGATTGCGCAAAAAAAGCTTCAAAAATATCTTTGGATTCCTCTTTGAATTCAAAACTTTCATTGGCATTCTTCGGTCCGTAATCATTGTCGTCCCAAACTGCATGCACAGGAATCAGCTTTTCCTGAAAATAAAAGGGAAGAGTTAATCTAATATCAGTGTAGCGTCGCCAAATGTTTTCTGGCGTTGAGCTTAATGGACTCCCATTAGGCTCTCGGTTCGCGTAAACGTTATCCCCAATCATGAGCAGGTATTCAGGATTTGTTTGCACTAGTGCATTCCAGATTTTAAATTCTTTTTCAAATCCGTCATTCATGCATGAAACAACAGCAAGTTTTAACCGTGACTCATCAACCTGGCCTTTTCCGATTAAGCGCTGGTCTATGACTTTATTGTTTTCATAGACGTAGAGATTAAACTCTTTGGTTTGCTCCCTTGAAAATACCACTTTATGAATCTTCCATGGCGAAAAAGGTCTGGTAACTATTTTGACTTCATCAGGAAGAAGAACCTCGCCTTGTGCACTTCTTAATTCAAATTTAAGTTCTTTTTCAACCGGTCCTAGAATACTGAACTCCACTTCCTTGGGCGATGTAATTCCCTGAAGGATGGAGAGTTTATCCATTCTTTTCTTAGGAGCAGAGCTACATCCAAATAGGAATAAAAACAGTAAAATTAATGAACAAATTTTCATAGGGGATAACCAATTTTTAATAAATGATTGTTTAGTTGAATAAGGGGGAGCCCGATAATTGAAGTGTGGTCATCCATTTCAATCTTTTCGAACAACTTAATCCCTTTGGTCTCGAGTTTGTAACTTCCAGCACAGTCCAGTGGCATGTCTTCATCTATGTAACGAGATATTTCTTGAATTGTTAATGGACGCATAAATAGGAGGGTACGGTTATGAAAATTAATTTCACCACCTGGATAGAGGATGGTGACTGCTGTAATAAGTTCGTGATGTGATCCCTGCATTTTGAGAAGTTGCTCAATCGCCTTTTCTTTGGTCCCCGGTTTTCCTAGCAACTCACCATTAAGCATACAAACCTGGTCGGATCCAATGACACACGCCTTGGGGTGAGAATTAAAAACTGCCAGTGCTTTTAATTTGGCCAACTCAAGCGCAAGTTGTGTAGGTGAGAGATCTTTTGATTTAAGCTGATCCTCATCAACGCCAGGATTAAACGCCTCGAAAGGCCAGCCCAGCTGTGCCAGTAAGGCGCCTCTATATTTTGATGTTGAAGCTAGGATAAGTGGGTAAGGTAATTTCAATGATTGATCTTTTCCCATATTTTCATACAGGTAAAACGGTGAAGTTCCAGATCTTTCCAGGGAAAATCAAGAATGATGTCTCTGGCGGGAGATTTATTCACTCCAGCTTCAAGGCTGGTTTTAGATAAAGTGAGTGTGTAGTATTTGCGATAAAAAGTAAAAACAGCATCATATTTTTTTTCATCTGAGTCAGCTTCTTGGACACTTTTGGTTAGCTTCTTTGCCAAAGACGTAATCATCTCATTGAGTTTTTTTGCCTCTTTGTGCTCATTATTAAGATGCCAATCAGAGGGAACAATCATTTTTTTGAAACCTCATCAAAAATGTGAGCAGCACCACCGTAAACGGCTCCTTTATCTGAGGATAAGGTTGCTGTAATAATTTGGATTTTTCCTTTCAATGAAAAATGAATCAGTTCATCCATTTTCTTTTTTACAACCTGATTGAAAGAGTCTCCAAGTTTCGAAACTCCGCCGCCGATAACAAAGGCCTGGGGACCAAATAAAACGCCCATTGAGACTAGGCCAGATGCCAGCTCAGTTGCGATTTGATTGATAATTGCTGTCGCTTTTAAGTCTCCCTCGCGAAATAATATTCCTAGTTTTTCAATCGTCCAATCTTCATGAGTAAGCTCTGAAATTGTTTCTTTAATACCTTTGGCAGATAAATAACTCTCAAGATGATTCATCCCCCCGCACGAGCAGAGCCGCTTCTTTTCGTGTGGAATAATGACGTGTCCACCCTCTGCGCCTAAGGCATTAAAGCCTCGGTAGAGTTTTCCATCCAGAATTAATCCACTGCCTACACCAGTGCC
>CANFNN010000272.1 GCA_947448095.1 Bacteriovoracaceae bacterium
AATGCCGGCGCTACCCGTTTAGGAGTGAGCGCCAGCGTTGATATCGTAAAAGGAATTAATGCAGGTGCCGGAACGTATTAAGCAACGATGATTTTAAGCATGCGAAGTTTTCCAATTTTCAGGATGACTTCGCTTGCTGCTTCAAGATTCAAAGTTTCAGTGGCATGACTTTCGAAATTTACTTTTACAGCGTTCTGCTGAATCAAGCGTCGTCCATCACCTTTAGATTTAATCAATTCAAGTTCTAGAAACAAGTCCAAAAGATTGATGGTTCCGGCTGCTTTTGTTATTGTTTGAATATCATCTGGGATTTGCTTCTTCGTAAATCTCGCTTCAAATTTTTCACGTTCTTCTTTGCCGGCCGCTTCACCGTGATAGTACCCGGTAATTTCAGCAGCAAGATTCTTCTTGGCTTCCATGGGGTGTATGGTTCCAGCAGTTAATGCCGCAACGTATGCTTCTACTTCAGTCGCAGGTCTTCTTGAAAGAAGTAAGTAATACTTCTTCATGAGTTCATCCGAAATAGACATGAGTTTGCCGAACATATTAGTAGGCGACTCAGTCAATGAAATATAATTGTCCATTGATTTAGACATCTTGTGCACACCATCCGTCCCTTCAATGAGTGGCATGGTCAAAATACACTGCGCTTCTTGCTCGTAGGAATACTGAAGATGGCGACCCATCATAAGATTGAACGTCTGATCGGTTCCACCTAATTCAAGATCAGCTTTGAGATGAACTGAATCATAACCCTGCAAAATAGGATAAACGAACTCATGCAAGTAGATAGCTTCAGCATTAGTGTAACGTTTAGAAAAATCATCTCTTTGAAGGATTGCTCCCACTGTCGCACGACTCATGAGTTTAATTAAATCGAGACCAGAGAATTTACCAAGCCAGTCCCGATTAAAAACAACTTTCGTTTTAGTCATGTCTAAAACTTTACCTACTTGTTCCTGGTAAGTTTTAGCATTGTTGGCAACATCCTCTTCTGTAAGGATAGGGCGTGTTTTATTTTTTCCAGTGGGGTCACCAATCTGGGCCGTGTAGTCGCCAATTAAAAAATAGATCTCGTGACCAAAGTCCTGAAGCAGTCTGAGTTTTTGCAGGACAACGGTATGACCGAGGTGAATGTCAGGTCTAGAAGGATCAGCGCCAAATTTAATAATCAGTGGCTTTTGTTTTTCAAAAGATTTTTTTAATTTTTTTAGAAGTTCTTCTTCTGGGAGGATTTCAAAAGCTCCGCGCTTGAGTTCTTTCAGTTGGTCTTCTGGGCTTGCCGTAATTCGTGTCATGGGGGGTCTCCTTAAACACTAAGAGTTTAATCGACCCAGTGAATTTAGTAAAAATTTATCTTAACATTTTTTGACCATTCATAAACAGAATCGCGCTGGCGCGGCCTTTGCCGTCTGAGAAGAAGTCCAATTCTTCAAGATAAGTGTCCATTAATTCTTTTATCTCTAGATCGAGCAGGATTTTTTGATCAAAAGGTGCAATCTCCTCAAGAATTCCCTTGAGGACCTTTTGTTGAAATCTGACGGTGTTGACGTTGCTGATGAGTCCATACTGAGGGAGTCCATTCAGTACCAGTGATTCATCTGTGTGAACCTTCAAAACTCTAATTTTCAGGTGGGGAATCTTATCGACCAGCACCATTTTGAGTCCAATCGACAAACGTACAGGAAAGCGCAACTCTGATCGCCCCACAAGAACTCTTTGGGCCCCAGTCAGTTTATACAGAATGTCCAAATAGAGGTTAAAGCCCTCACCTTTTTCTTCGGCCAAAACGAATGCATTTTCAGGCCCAAGGGCAAAATCCTTGCTCCCCAGTTCAAGAACACCGGCTTTCGCGGCAGCAGTGATAAGTTGATTTAAATAATGCTCACTCACGCTTAAAGCCACATTGGCCCTTTTTTGATTAAACAATAGGTCAATATCCTGCATTGATTGATCAAAAGCTCCGACTTCAATTTTTCTTCTTTCTTTGGCCTGTATCTGATTTCCTCTGCAAAAATCTTCCTGCAGATCATTTTCATTCGCGCAAAAATGACCACCAAATCTTCCTTCCATAATTCTTGTATTGATATCTGCAGACATCGCCTTCAAATCTAGAACTGTCGTGATTTGACCTTTAATGGCAAAGGCACGTGGAATATAAATTTCCTGAGGGCGGTCTTTAATGATATTGGAAAACCGTTCCTGAAGTTTCGCTCGTAGTAAATCCAAGATGGCCATTTTCATGTCATCTTTTCTAGCTAACATGAACTTTTTAATTTTATCTTGATCGAATTTTAACTCTCTCGCTCCTACTCGCATCGACACTTGAGGCATAGTAATATTTTTGATTGATAAATCGATTAACTTTGGACTCTCAACGACTTTAGCGAAAACTTTTGAAAGGTCGATAGTATTGAGAGAAATCATTAAGGAGTCAGGCATAATGGCAGTTTGCCATCCCATAGGAAGCTCAAACATTAACTCCGGGCTAATCAGAAACTCTGGCTCCACCAAGGCGAATTCAAATCGAATAGGTTCGCCACTTCGAGTGCTGTTGAGCTCCACTTGAAAAACAATATTTGATGCCGAAAGTTTAAGACCTTTGACGGCATTATAAGTCACATAGTCAATTCGACTTTGTTCAGAGCCAGAAGGTTTAACTTCTGAGCTTAATTGTTGAATGGAGTAAGAAAAATTCTCGATTTTAAGTTTATAACTTGATTCAAAAATTTTTAAATTAAACAACTCCTGCCAATCCTTAATCCATGACTGAGTATCACTTGGGAGGTCTTCTAAGACTTTATTGAAATCGACAACTATAGGAGTGGTGAAAACCTGATTGTAGGGATCCCCCACATTGTTATTGATAAGAACTGAGCGAATGCGTTTGATAAAAGATGCAGAAGACTGCTGATCTAGCCGCGACTTGAGCACAATGTCTTGGGGTCCACTGGCCCAAGATTGAGTGCACAGTATAAATGAAATTAAGAGAAAATATGGCTTCATGGGGAGTGTTTATAGCACTCAAACCGAAGCTGGATAGGCCTGAAGGTAAAAAATACATCCTAATAAATTCAATTAATTAGGGTTAAAAGAAGCTAAATGCCCTTGCATCTTCCGGATCTTTTTCTATGTACTCAGACATATCGGCCTTGTACTTTGTCGTAAATTTCTCCTGTCCGTTCTTAAATAATTCAACCGAATGCGAGTAACAGAGAGGAATACTCTGCTGGGATTTCTTCTCCCCAAAAATATGATTGGTCTCCGTCTCTAGATTGGTTTTTCCCTGGTACTTACAAACAAAACAGCGTTTATCTTTCATGGGTTTTCTATCGAAAGGTCCCATTTAAATCTTTATGGGGCTTTATAAATCTTAAAATAATCTTATGATTAGATTTGTAACTGTAAGGATTAAACAAATTATGTGCAGATTATTTGGGTTTCGCTCAGTACTCTTGTCAAAAGTACACTCAAGTCTAGTCTCAGCGGAAAACGCACTGATGGGACAAAGTCAAAAGCATCCGGACGGGTGGGGGCTAGTTTACTATATTGCCGACACTCCACATGTTGTAAAATCAACCGTAAGTGCAGAATCTGATCATTTGTTTAAACACCTCTCAGGCATCGTAACCTCCCAGACCGTACTTGCTCATATCAGAAAGGCTACTCACGGAAAACTGACTCTCCTTAACACTCACCCTTTCCAATATGGAAGGTGGACCTTCGCTCATAATGGAAACATAAGAAACTTTGATACTTTCAAGCAACTTCTCCTTAAAGAAGTAGATGAGGATTTTCGTCCCTATTGTCTCGGTGAAACGGATAGTGAAATTATTTTCCACTTGGTCTTGAGTTCAATCAACAAAATTGTCCCGATTCATGACCACAGGCCGAGTCTTGATCTCGTAATGAAAGGTATTGCCGATG
>CANFNN010000273.1 GCA_947448095.1 Bacteriovoracaceae bacterium
AATCCTCAGGAGGTTTTTCCACCTAATTATAATCAGACTGTATCCGTACCTACCTTTAATAATATTGTAGAGGGAAAGTTCAGACCTGATCACTTTGATGGTGTATCGACCGTTGTTTTTCGCCTTTTCGAAATTATTAAACCCCACAAAGCTTATTTCGGATTAAAAGACTACCAGCAGTTTTTAGTCATTCGCCAAATGGTAAGAGACTTAGCGATGCCGATTGAAATCATTGGGATGCCAATCATTCGTGAAGAAAGTGGTCTTGCTTTGTCTAGTCGCAATCAATATCTTTCTAAAGAGCAAAAACAAGAAGCACTTGTTTTGTCTCACTCCTTAAAAAAGATATCCCGTTTAATTGAAGGAAAGAAAGCAAACCTTCCCAAAGCTAGACGCGAGATTGATGCACTTCTGCTTGATACCAAGTGGAATTATCTAGAAATGAGAGATGCAGAAACTCTTTCGGAGAATTTAACTCATGCCTCCAGAATCACTTTAGTCGCTGTCTATCAGCTTGGTTCTACCCGCCTCTTAGATAATATGCAAATGGAGATTGAATGAACGCTGAAGACTATAAAATGCCCTTGGGCCAAAAGGCTTCATTAGTCTCAATTGTTTGCGATAAATTTGATAGTCATTCAACCATTATTGAAACCAACAACTCTTTACGTGAATTAAGAGAACTTCTTCGGACTTTAGGATTAGTTGCGGGTGAAGAATATGTCCAAAATAAAAAACAAATCGAATCGGCGACCATGCTTGGCGCAGGAAAATTAGAAGAAATAGCTGAGCAGGCCAGGGCCGAAGGGTCGGAACTACTCGTATTCGACTTTGAACTTACTGCCTCACAAGTTCGAAATATTAAGGCCATTACGAAATTTGAAGTGGTTGATCGAAATACAGTCATTCTTGAAATCTTTGCTCACCATGCTCGAACCAAAGAAGCCAAAATCCAAATCGAGATTTCTCGATTGAAATATCTTCTCCCAAGACTGACTTCCATGTGGGGTCACTTTTCTAAGCAAAGAGCCGCCGGAGCGGCCCTCGGGGGAGAGGGTGAGCAGCAACTTGAACTAGATCGCCGAATGATTCGTGAACGAATTGAGTTTTATAAAAAGCAACTCGAAGAAGTTCAAATTTCTCGCGAGCAGCAAAGGAAAAAACGCCAACATCAGGCCGTAACAGCTGCACTGGTTGGGTATACCAATGCTGGAAAATCTTCGCTGATGAACCGCTTGTGCCGCGTGAATGTGCTTGAAGAAAATAAACTCTTTGCAACTCTTGATTCTACTTTTCGCACATTGAATCCAGACTCAAAGCCCCCCATGATTATGATTGATACGGTGGGATTCATTTCCAACCTACCCAATACGCTCATTCAAGGTTTTAAAACCACACTTGAATCTGCTCTTGAAGCTGATCTCCTTTTGATAGTTTGTGATATCTCAGATCCAAATTACCAAAAGCATCTACGTGTGACTCAGGAAGTTTTAACCGAGCTCAAGCTTGAAGATAAAAATCAAATTGTCGTTTTTAATAAGAAAGATCTTCTCAATGATCCGGTTCGCGCCAGGATTATCATGAGAAACTATCCAAATTCTTTTCTTGTTTCTTCTTATGACGAAGAAGACATGAAAAACCTCAGAGAACATGTCATTGATTATTTTTTATCCAAACAAGACCATTATGACTTATTTATCCCCTACGAGCAGGGTGAGGCCCATTCCCGAATTAGAGGAAATGCTAACGTTTTAAAAACGGTTTCACATGAGCAAGGAATTTTTTACAGAATTCGTATTCCAGATTTTATTTTCCAGCAGCTGGGTTTAAATAATTTTATTTTGGCACCTGCCGAGGCCAAAGAATGGGAACAAAATCACCTTATTCCCTAGAAAACATCTTGTCCTCTCGTAGAAAAAAAATTAATCTCCTTCTCCCCTATGAAAAAAAATAGAGTCATTACTCGTAAAAATACCCTTAAGTCTCGCTGGACTGATAAACAGGGAAATCTTAAAGAAAAAAGCCTAAACCTCGCTCATCCCGTCGTAAAGGCTTCTTATATTTGGTCCATTTTATCTGACCAGCTTTGTGATATTTTAGGACCTGAGGTTCACCATCAATGGTTTAAGCAGGCCAAGCCTTTAGTGATTTCAGACAGTGTTTTGATTTTGGAAGTACCGAATCATTTTTCGGCTCAATGGATTCATACTCATTATCATGAGTTAGTTGATGTACTTTTGTCTGTGATGGATAAAAAGCTCTCTAGCTTCTTTATTTCTCAATCTGAGCGACACCCCGCCGCAAAGATGATGGGACCAAGTCTATCTGAAAGCCCCACTTCTGTAATAAAGCGTCAGGGCGAAGACAAGTAACGTTAAGCTGATTCCTACACTAATGACAATTTTATCTCTTTTCATCTCTTCATTATAATTTAAGAAGTTAAATATGCCAGTTTTAGTTCTGCATTAATTGGATGATAAAATCTGAGAAAGAATTTGGGGAAGCATGAACGGATCGATCGGTTTTTTAAGATCCCCAATTTTTTTCTTAAGGAAGCTAAAATCACCTTTTGGATCTAGTACGATAAAAGGCAGGCCCTGCATATGAGAAGATTTCTCATATTGATCTAGAAACGCCTGAGAATTTTGTAAAAAAGTGTCTGCATCTAGCACAATCAGCACAGGTTTTAGGTCATCAACCAAGTAAGAAAAGTCCTCTACGCTTGAGAGAGTGTAGAACGGAAGCGATATTTTTTTAAAAACTCTCTCTATTAGCCCATTAGAAAAGGTATTGTGATCAATCCACAAAACTAACCCCATGACTCCCCATCCTTTGACAATTAATGCCTAGACTAACTACCATTTGGTCATGGAAAAAGAAATGCCGAAAGTTCGTGTTTTAGACCAGCAAAGTGGTCAAACATTGTTTGAATGCTCAATTCAGGAAACTGAAAAAGCCTATCAATTTGCTGCGCAAATGGAAGCGATTGGACTAGATATCAAGGTTTTAGTCCCTACTCTCAGTCAGACTCTTTCTCAGTCTCTTGGACTTTCGCGCGAGCAACAAGCGACCTACGAAAATAGCCTTGATGAAGAAATTGAAAGTCACGGCGGCTCTTGCTGCTTTGACGACATCGACGATTCCAAAAAAGCTCTGAATTAACCTCCTTTACCTCTTCTTATAGTTCAACCAACATTCAAATCAATTATCCTTATTTCAGTAAGGAGGTTTTTATGAAAATTAAACATTTATACGTTTTGATCTCTCTGCTTCTTCTCTCAGAATCGGTGCAGATTCCTGCTGCGGATGACTTATCTGACGCGAGCACCGGAAGCTTCTCGACGGATCAATCCCAAAACAAAGTCTCAAAACCGCAATTGCAGGAGGACAAACCTGAAAAACAAAATGATGAATACAATTCTTTTGGCGAAAATCTCTACAACCAAAACGTAGACACTTCGCCCTATGAAATAGAGAAAAAGGAGAAGAGAAAAATCAAAAGATGATTCAATTTAGTCTCTAAAAGGCTTTGCTAATCATTGGTAATAAAACAATATTAAGCATGCCCATTTTTACTTATATTCTTTTATTTTTA
The DNA here is from genome assembly GCA_947448095.1 of Bacteriovoracaceae bacterium. Taxonomy (GTDB): domain Bacteria; phylum Bdellovibrionota; class Bacteriovoracia; order Bacteriovoracales; family Bacteriovoracaceae; genus Peredibacter. The sequence continues at coordinate 3,596 of CANFNN010000273.1, forward strand.
AGCCTTAATAATTCCTTTGCCTCAGATCTTGAATCAAGGGCTGATGCAATCGTGAGCATTTTTGAAAATGGAACTCCCGTTATTCAATACGACTCCATCACAAACATTCAAGACGGAAGAGGCTATACGGCCGGGAAAGCGGGTTTTACGACCGCGAATGGGGATTTACTAGAAGTGGTCATAAGGTATTTAAAAATCACTCATGACTCGCAATTTAAGCCGCTCAAAGCACTTCTCACAAAGAGGGCGAAGGCGGTCAGCGGAAATATTCAGGGCCTTGAAAAACTTCCTCAAATCTGGAAAGATTCCTGCTCAGACGCTAAAT
>CANFNN010000274.1 GCA_947448095.1 Bacteriovoracaceae bacterium
CTGTTCTCAAAATCCCTCAGGCTCGAAGAAAATGCCGCTCATGATAAAGATTTTTCTGACTTTCTGAGCACGATTGATTGCGGGGGAATTTAATAATGAAAAAGTTAATCTCACTTCATTTAGCCTTTGTCTTTTTCCTGAGTTCTTTATCTCCGGCTTTTGCCGAGCCAAAGTCTTCCTGTGAAAATGGTGAGTGTGTGGAAGCAGTGGTTGAGAGACTAGAAAAGCTCGGAGCCGTTTATAAAAAGCAGTGCCTTCCTGCGAAGATTAAAGAATCTGAAATTGTGGCCTGGCATGAAAAAAATGGATTCACAGAAACTTGTTGGAAATACATCACTGAAATTAAAAGCCTAGAAGATCAGCTGCTCAAGCATCAAAACACCTTGGAAGCAAAAATTGGCTGTGAAAACGGTGAGTGTAAAAGTCCTGATGCTTCTCGCAATGATCTAAACTTTCAGCTGAATAAGCTGCATAAGATTGAAGAAGAAGTTAGCTGTACGCCAAAGAAAAAAACTGAGATCTCGCGCCAGTGTCCGGCGGATATGAACTGTGCCCTGATGTCGACCGCCCTTGGCGCAGGAGGGTATCTCGCGGAAATGATCGTGCCTTCAAACTGGAAGCCGGCCGGCTGTAATCTGGGTGATGACAGTTGCATGACTCAACTTGCGACAGGTTTTTTAAAATCTGCTTTTACTTTTTTTGAAGGTGCTTGGGACTTATTAAAACTTGCTGGTAAAAAAACTGGAAAAGCTCTCAGTAGTTTTTGGAACTGGGTCACTGATGCTGAAGATCACTCCTCAACTTCACAACTTGCCATGGCCAAGGCCAGTGAGGATCCGGGTGTGTTTGACATGCTCTTGAAAGATTTTCCAGGGACGATGAAAAAAATCTGGCAAGGGCTTGTGGCCTCACTCAAAGAGTGGCTCAAGACAGATATTTTTTGTCAAAAGTGGTCAGGAGTTCCGCACCTTAGTCAGTGTCTTACCCCAACAGATAATTTTGACTGCCTTCCTTGTAAAACCATGGTCAATGGTCTTTGTGCCGTGACCGGTGTGATCGTGGCAGAAATCGTGCCCGCTTTTTTTACCGGTGGACTCACGACTGCTGCCAAATACGGGGCAGAAGGTGCAACGAAAATTGCCAAACTGTTTAAAATTTCAAATGCCAGTATCAAGGCCATCAAGGCCACAAAACTTGGGAAAACAGCGATCCAAATCTCGAGTAAACTCGACGAAGTTCTAAAAATCTCTAAGGGTCTAAAGGCGGCAAAAATCGGAGTCGAAGTTGCTCTCGCAGCCACTAAGACCTATATGCTCTCGCCTACAAGAAAACTCTTAAAGACTTCTCTCGGTGCTCTGACTAGTCTCGCGAAAAAAGGCACGGCCTACATCGCAGTCACGCCGGCCGGAAAAATTCTCGTCTTCTCTGGCAAGGCCTTATCCACAACTGCTAAAGTAGTTCTCTACCCCATCGATAACCCGATGACGGCTTACGCCTTTAAAGCAGGACAAAGAAGTTTTGAAAAAGTTTTCACCATCGGTGCTCCCAAACTCGTCGTGGCAACAGGAGTGGTCGCGAAAATTGTGCAAAAGCAGCCTGAGATTGAAACCTCGTTGGCGAAACTTCATGCCGCAAGTATCTCAAGCAAACCTCAAATCGCGGAAGTCGCTAAACTTGAACTTGAGGCCTATGAAAAAATTCTTCCTCACCGAACGGAGATTCTCAAAGACTATCTGTCTGAAACTGAGGATCTGGATGAAGTCATTAAGCACCTCTACCCAGAGATGCAGTATTCATCACTGGCAAAAAGCGTAGGTTCAGATAAAGTTCTTCTTGCTGAAAAGGAACTTTGGGCAGAAATTTCAAAACTTCCCGAGGGTCCTGCCAAAGAAGCCTTGAGCCATCAGTTTCAACTTCGCGTCTCTCAGAGCTCTCGCTCAAGCATCATTGCTTCCTCGCCAAGCTATGAGAAAATTCTCCATAACTCAAAACTCTCGACTCAAAAAAGATTTGATGAGGCGATGATTCAGATTAAGCGCACACCAAGTTCTGCAACTGAAAAAGCCAAGCTCGCCAAAACTCTTGAGGAAGCCCACTTAGTCGCTCCCGATAACGGAGTCTTTGAATACAGCTGGCGCGAGCTCAGAGAAAAATACCGCATCCTCACTGAAGGTGGCTATACACCTGCCGAAGCCGATGAACTTCTCAGGGCCGGTCTGGCCGGAAGACCACCTGTTCGTGAAATGATTCAGCCAGGAAAAACTCTCTTCAGTGGATTTGCTGAAGATATCGTTGAAGGTGATTACCTCGCTCGTCGCGCGGAATTCTTTGATCTCTTGAAGGCCCAGGACCCGAAAAAAGGTCTGATGGATAAAATCTTCAAGGCCCCAGTTGCTTCAGAGAAAATAGCTGACAATGTTGAGTCACTCTACTTTATTGATTACCAGCATTCTGCTCCGGAATTAGATAATATTCTCTCGGGAACAAGTACAGTTGCGAAGTCTCCTTTATCTGATAAGTATGACAAAATAGCTTTCGAGAATTTTAAAACATCACGAAATTATTTATTAACTGATAAACCAGAAATAAATAAAGAGACGCTGCTAGAAATTCATAAGCGCATGCTAAAAGGTGGCGTGGAAGACGCCAAGGCCAGTGACCTAGGAATTATTCGTGATGGTCATTGGTACGGGAATGTTCCTCAGTCTAAGCCTATAACCAGCGCCACGAAACTTGAAGTCTCGCAAAATCCCTACACCACTTGGCTTGAAGACGGGGAAAACGCTTCGGGCTTTTATGGTGAGATTCAGTATCCGAATTCTGTGCATGTGAAAAAAGAGGCACTGGATCTGATCCGGTCAAAAAAACCTGCCCTGGTAGCGCAAATTGAAGACTTCCAAGGCACGAACAAACTCTTGATCGAAAAAAGAAAAGACCTCTCGCACTTAAAGATTGGTGAACCCGATTATCAAGTGATGCAAGCTGAAATCAAAGTGCTTGAAACTCGCTACTCTGAACTCAGTAAGGCCAAAATCAAAATGACGGGCGAACTAGTCGATGCCCTGACTGATGATCTGATGGACTGGTTCACTCGTGAGCGCACACTGATTGGTGAAATTAACTCCCCTGAAAAACTGGATGAATTCGCAAACCTCTTGGCCAAGTTTCAGAGGGACCTCGTTTCTATTCATCCCCTGGCCAATGGTAACGGAAGATCCACTCGTGAGATCATGAACTATGCTCTGATGAAAGAGGGCTTTCCTCCTTCACGTATCATTGACACCAACGCCGATATTTATACTTCGCTGGATGAGTGGAAAAAAATCATTAAGCACGGGATTCTTGCCAGTGACTTTTTGATGGATGATCTCATTGAGCGCATGAAGTTTGGTCTGCCGATTGAAAACTCTGTCGAGCTGATCACTCCTTACTCTCGCCCACCAGTCAAAATGGTCCTGAAAGGCGAAAAGAAAGTTCCTTATATGGAAGGAGTCGAATACATCGATCCCCGTCTGTACCGAGAAATTGTGAAGCGTTTAGTGAAAACAGATCCGGCCCTCAAAGCAGAGCTCGTGAATAATCCTCTCGCCGCTTGGGATAAAATTCATCTCAAAGCCGATGAAGTCTTCGCTCACAATAATGCTTATTACAACCACCCTAAAAAAGGCATTGGCCGAGTTGAGATTGGCTATGTGGATGATGATTTTAAAATCCTCTACGGAAAATCGAGTTTTGATAACCAGGAGCTTTTTGATTTCAAAATGAAGACTTGGTACTCAGATGATATTAACTGGCGAGGCCTTGCCTCGAAGAGTTCAACAAAATCAGAAGAAGAAATCATTGATATGTTCAAAGAACTCAATTCCCACATGGCCTCAAATGCCGTTCTTGGAAAAATCAGAAGCGGC
>CANFNN010000275.1 GCA_947448095.1 Bacteriovoracaceae bacterium
ACACAAGTTCGTGAATCTGTTTATGCCACTCAGATCGATTTAATTAATGTTTGTGAAGAGAAACTTCATGACTGGATATTAACGAAAAAGATAGCAGATGTTTCAGGTGCCGTTTTCAATCTAAAAAAAGATCTTGAGAAAAACTTTCACAATATGCGCAATAAACTAAAGCGCTCTTCGGTCAATAAGTTAGAGACAGAAGTGAAAGCTGTTTACCGCGAAAAGTTTGGACCTAAAAGTGAACTTGGTAAGGTCTATAAAGAAAAACTAAACGTCTTCTTCAATACATTACTAGTTGATCAAGGACTTAAGCCCGAACTCGTGGCCCCTGAAGAGTATGATCGTTTTTACATCCAGCTAGAAACCAATATCTGGAAAGGTGAGCTTTTTCTCAGGAAGGAATTCGAGAGATTTACCCAAGCGATTATGGCGTTTAAACGCAAAGACGTTTCTTCGACCATTCTTCGAGATTATCTCGGACAGTTCTGGCTCCATACAGAAGCCCGCAGATTAAATCGAAAAATTATTTACCACATGGGCCCTACGAATTCAGGAAAAACTTACCATGCGATAGAGGCCCTTTGTAAGGCGAAGAATGGCTGCTACCTTGCTCCTCTTCGACTTTTGGCTTCAGAGCTTTTTGATACGATGAATGGAAAAGGTGTCAAAACCACCCTCCTGACTGGTGAAGAAGTTCTAGAAATTCCTGATGCCACTCACTTCTCTTCAACTATTGAAATGGCCAGACTTCAGCAGCACTTTGAATGCTGCGTGATTGATGAAATTCAAATGCTAACGGATTCTCAAAGAGGCTGGGCGTGGACGCGTGCCCTTGTGAACATTCAGGCCGATGAAGTACACATTTGTGGAGATCACTCGGTTCTTGAACTCGTAAAACAGGTTCTAGCCCTATGTGGGGATACGCTTGAAATTCGAGAATATACACGAATGACTGAGTTGAATGTGATGGAGAATCAAATTCCACTTTCTCAACTTGAAAAAAATGATGCCCTAATTGTTTTCTCACGCAGAAATGCTTTAAAATATAAAGCTGATCTGGAAGAACTTGATTTTAAAGTCTCGATTGTTTACGGGCGACTTTCACCAGAAGTTCGTCGTGAACAGGCCAGAAAGTTTGATGAAGGTGAAACTGATATCATGGTTTCAACTGATGCCATTGCCATGGGGATGAACCTGCCCGTGAAGAGAATTGTCTTCTCGGCACTTTCTAAATTTATTGATAATAAAGAAAACCCACTGACTTTCAGTGAGATTAAACAAATCTCTGGTCGTGCCGGACGTTTTAAACGTTTTCCTGTGGGACATGTGACGACGCTCAACAAAGTCGAAGATGGCTTGCGTATTTTACGAAATGCTCTCGCTCATACCTTGTCTCAGAGTGACAAGGCGATGGTGGGTCCCGATTTAGATATTTTTAGCAGTGTGAATAATGCATTAGACGCGAATACACTTCCTAGTCTTTCCTTGTCAGAGTTTTTGCGCCTTTTTAACACCATGAGTTTTAGAAAGCCATTTTACTGCGTGGATATGAAAGAGATGATTGAATTGGCAGAAATGGTCGAAGCAGCTGATGAAGATCGGACTTTATCCAATGCTGAAATTTTTGGATTTGCCTGCGCTCCAGTCAATTTGGGCTTAGTGGAACACGTTCAATACTATCTTTGGATTCTCAAGCATTACGTTGAAAATCAGTCCATCCTGAATGAAACGATTGATGATCGCTCTGATAATATCGATTATCTTGAAACGTCGATTAAGTGTGTTGAGCTTTATCAATGGATCTCTCGACACTTTGATAACAAAAATTTTGAATTCGATGAAAAAGCACTACTTGAGAATAAGTCCAAGGCCATTGAGCGATTAAATGAACTTCTTTCTGATAAAATTGGGAAAGCTTGTTCAAGCTGTGGCTGTAAAATGCCTGCCAACGCTCAATTTAATATTTGCGATGAATGTTTCTCCAAACGTAAGTTCAATCGCCGTCCAGGACCAAGACCTGGTCAGGACCAAGACCGAAGAGATGACCGTAAGCAAGACGGTGGACGTCGCAGAGACAATGCTCCTCGCTCTGATCGGTCAGAATCGGGCGACCGCAAACAATCTAGTTCTAGTTCCAGTTCTTCACGAACCAAACCTTCCCAAGGGGGAGCAAAAAGTTCTGGAGGAGGAATTAAGCGCCCCTCAAGTGGTGGCGCAAAGAAAAACGCAGCGGCAGCTTTTCGAAAACATAGATAGTTATGAATTCTTATTTTGATTATGCTCAGGCAATTCTCTTGGGACAAAATCTTGAAGACAAGTTTCTGGATGTTCCAATTGATTGGTCTGAGTGGAAAGAGTTTTCTCTCCCCAAGTTGCCCGGTCGAATCGGGAAGCTCGCTTTCTCTGATGAAAAACATAAGTTTCCGAAATCCATTCGATTAAATGAAAACGATAAAAAAGCCATGGCTTTGCATAGCTTTGCTAATCATGAGCTACTTGCCATTGAAATGATGGCCGCAGCACTATTAGTTTATCCTCACTCAACAGAGGAGGATGTAAGATTCAAAAAAGGAATTTTATCCACTCTGAAAGACGAACAAAAACATTTGAATCTCTACAATCAGCGAATGAATGAATTAGGGTATGAGCTTGGTGATTTTCCTCTTAATGATTTTTTCTGGCGTCAAATGGAGATTCTTAAGACAGCACCGCAATACACCGCCATGATGTCTCTTACCTTTGAGGCGGCCAATCTCGATTTTGCCCAACACTATGCTAAAATTTTTAAAGCAATCGGAGACACAAAAACGGCCAAGATTTTAGACATTGTTCTCGAAGATGAAATCACCCATGTTTCATTTGGCTCTCACTGGATGAAGAAGTGGCGAGGGGATCAAAAACTCTGGGATTATTATAATAGTTGTCTGCCTGGCCCGATTACACCATCTAGAAGTAAGGGAATTGAATTTGATTCAACTCTGCATGCAAAAGCGATGAATGATGAGGAATTTATCACATCACTTATTTCTTTCGATGATCATTTTATCATTACAAAAAGAACTTCGATTGCATGAAACCCTTAAAAGTTAATGCAGACTATGAAGTCGAGCTATTTCACCAAAAGCTAGCACCTCCTGCCATAAACCAGTCGATTGAATTTCTTTTGTTCTTTCTTGAGTCTCGTCCACTTTGCTCGGAAAAAAAGTATTCCTCAGAGTTTCTGCATTATTTGGAAAAGCTGACTGGCCATGCTCCGCAAATTGTAAGTAAGGGTCCCTTTGAGAACTATTGGGGTTCATTAAAAAATATCGAAGAAGAAAGATGGTGGAATTCAAAACTCACAAGTACTGAACTCATCATTCAAAAAGGGTGGTGTCCAGATACCCTCATTATTAGAAGCGAAGATGATTTAAAAAAAATAAACTCAAATAGGGACTTATTGCTTAAGGATCCCTATGGAATGTCGGGTCAAAAATTTCATCAACTAAGATTGGGAACTTCATTAAAAGAGCGACAAGAAGTCCTCGATAAATCACTTAGAAATAAACCTTTTATTATTGAACCCTACTTAAACCGAAGGTATGACTTTTCTCAGTACCTCTTTCCGGATGGAAAAGTGATCGCTTACCAGAACGAGGTGGATGAGAAATTTCAATACAAAGGCACAGTTTTTAACAGTGTTCATTCTGCTTGCCTTGAGGACCTTTCCTTTTATTCTCTGATTAGTGAAGACAAGTGGGCTCACTTCAAAGACCAAACTCAGCAGATCATTGAATTTTATTCACTCCACCCAAATGAACTTGGGTATTCGATCGATTCTTTTATCTATGAAGAGAATGGTGAATTAAATATCAGAGTCATGAGTGAAATCAATTATCGCCGAACGATGGGCAGAAT
>CANFNN010000276.1 GCA_947448095.1 Bacteriovoracaceae bacterium
CGAGAAGATGACATCAGGGAGAAAGATAATTTCAAGAAGAGTGTGCCTGTTGAAGACCAGGATTTAGACTTGTAAAATGAATGGTTTTTGGCATTTCCTGAATTTTCTTCGGAAACTTTTTGAATTGAGCCGAGTCATTCAGTCCATTCTCTTTGGTTTGATTAATTGATTCATTACGTTTTTTTTTCAGTTTGTGCATATCTTTATTTTTTTTGACACTGATCATTGGACACCATCCTAAAATGCCCCAAATGAGGCAAGAAAATGTATATCCAACTAAAGTGCATGTCTTATGCCAGTTTCAAACTCCAATTGATTAATAATGTCATTTACGCCAGGTAAATCATCCACAGTTAATTCTGCTAATCGTTTCGTTTGCCTTGAATCAACAAAGCCTCTCAAAATAACAAAACCTTTATACACATCCACCTCGATTTCTGAGGCATCAATATAAGGATCACGCGCCAATAGTTCACAAACATTTTCCCGAATGTGATCATCAGAAATAAAAAATGAAGCATCCCCACTTTCATGAAGGTTCAGCCCACGGTCAATCATGTAATCCACCATTTGATAGGGATCAGATCTTTCACGCGAGTATTCTGACTCTCCATTGAACTCATAGCTATCAGCATTTTCTAAACTTCTCACTGACCGGTCGTAGAGGTTCGTCATCCGGGACATATGAACTCCTTAATTGGGAATTATTTCTTAGTCTCTATTATCTTGAGACGCGGATATTTTGAGACAGCTTTATGAATCAAGGTATAAGCAAGCCCCGTGGCTACGGCCGTGAATAAGACCTTGGCCTGAGTTTTCGCCATCCAAGATAAACTTTTTGATGTTTTAGACATTTTTATGGCCCTCTTGAAGAATTAATTTATTCAGAACATCGATCACACCGGGAAGATTTTCAATACATTCTTCAGCCGCTTTTTTTTCCTCTCGGTCCCTCACAACACCCTCAAGGGTAACTACCCCTTGATCCACTTTCACCGCGATATCCCGAGTCGGAACTTCAGGATTCAAATATAAACCAAGTGAGACATTGTTTTTTATTTTCTCATCCGAAGGCCATCCCTTGGGACCTTTCCCGTAATGCGCTCCCTTACCTCCATTCCTTTGATCTTGGTAGTTGATATGATTGGTAGATATACTCATATGAATCTCCCTGATTGATGCAAAGAATTGTCATCAAATAATTTGCAATCGCGGTGCCACGAAGTAAAATTATCTCCATGAATAATAAACCAAAATCGTGGACGCCTTTACTTGTTAATGACTCAGTCGAAATCATAGCCCCTGCCTCTGCCTCGACTGATGAGAAAATGCACCACGGATTATCTTGGTTAAAAGATCTGGGATTAAACCCAAAGTATCCTACTGATATGATCCAAACTGATTTGTTTTTTGCGGCTCCTCTGGAGCAACAGTGGGAGCATTTCAAACAGGCCCTTTATTCAGATGCCAAAGTCATCTGGTGCCTCAGAGGCGGTTATGGAAGCATGAGGCTAATTCCTCTTCTCGAAAAATTAACTCCTCCCAAAGAAGCGAAGCTTTTAATCGGCTTCAGTGACATTACAGCACTGCATATCTATCTCAATCAAAAATGGAATTGGCCTAGTCTTCATGGCAGAACGATCAGTCAGCTTCATCCGGATTGGGAATCAAGTGAAGAACAATCCGCACTTAAAAATCTTCTCTTGGGTAACATCAAGCAGGTGACTTATAACAATCTCACTCCAATGAATGCGGCAGCAAAAAAATCCATGACAATTGAAGGCTCCATTGTTGGCGGCAACTTGCGCTTGATTCAGAGCTCAATTGGAACCAGCTGGGAAATTCAACCCAAAGGAAAGATCCTTTTCATTGAAGACGTTTCCGAGCGAGGCTATTCCATCGACCGAATGCTCGAGCAGCTTCATCAAGCAAACATTCTAGATTCAAATCTTAAAGCACTTGTGATTGGAGATTTTACGGAAGGATTAGAAAAGAATGGTCAAAACTTAGTGCCACTTGCGCTACAAAGATTTGCTGACCGAGTGAATTATCCAGTTATCATGGGATTGCCCTGTGGACATGGGAAAGGACAAAATGCCCCTCTTCCCTTAAATACTCCTGTGTCCTTGACGCTTGGTGAAAGCTGCCATTTGGTGTGCCAAGTAAATAATTAGACGCCACCCACACCCTCTTTGAATTTCATTAAATTAAGTTTCAATGCTTTCTCAAATTTCCCTACAGCAAAAAACGATTTCAATTTATCGTGCGTGAGACCTTTCAAAGCAGAAATCTGAGAGATTTGAAGGCGAGAGCCAGTAGTTGTTTCGTCAACCTCCACCCGAACTACCATATCAGTGAAAACCATATTGAAATTCGTGAAAGTAAAAAGAAAGACTTGTTTTTTCCCTTCCTGAGTATTTTTGAGATTCAGGGAACTAGCACAGAGAAAATTCTTAATCGGAGTGGTGATCTCCATAAGGACATCAAATATTCCACTCTTGGGTGAAGACTTGATTTGAGTATTTTCAAACAGAGACTCCATTCGACCGGCAGAAGGGTTAAGAATTTTAGCAATATCTTGAATGTGATAATTGGAGTTATAGGCATGGGTCATGGTGTAGTACACCTTATCCGACCTGACTTTGCCTGAATCAAGATAAGTTTTACTAACCATGGCTTCTCCGCCACCCAAAAGATAAAATTTTTCAGGAATTTCTGAGGACCGAAAATACTTATTCAAGATGAGATTGTCTCCCGCATGACTATCAATCGTAACGAGAAGTAGGATCAGTCCTAAAAGTGAAGTCACTATTTTAACCATGCCAGGGTCTCCCAAAAGGAATTTTCACTATTTTAGTATAAAATTCTTTTCAGAAGATCCGCGGGTATCGTTTTTTCAGAGGGTGTCTAGTTTCTAGTCAATGGAGAGACATTTCATGGGTTTGGGGCCACTTTCCAGGCATCGTCAAATGTGATGTATCCCAATGTCAGAGTTTGCTCCGATACTGTCACCTTGTCCCAGCCAATGTGTTTCATAATTGTGAGAACAGCAAGGGCATTGGTTGCTTGAGAAGCGGGAAACCGTCCGCCAATATCGATGTCCTTGTGCACTGACAGTTTTTGGTACAATTGTTCCACCTGATCGCGGGTATAAGTTTTTCCCTCAAGTGGAAGCCCGAGAAAAGATACCAAATTAGCGGCAATGCTTTGAGAGTGCACTCCCCCAATACCAAAAACTCGAGCGTCTTTTATTTCGGATAGACTGCTCAAGCTAGAGAAGTGTTTTTTCACGAGATGTTTCTCAATCATAGAACGTTTCTCGGCGCCAATTGGATTAGGTGAATCCTTTTTCCCAAGGAGCGAGGTAATCTCATTTCGAATAGGAGTTGAGCCAGGAAAACCCACAACAGGATAACTGCGTTTTCCGTCGACGACAGAAAACTGCATACTATTTCCTCCGAAATCCCAAACAATAAACTTGCCTGCAGGATTCTCTTCACTAAGTACGGATCTGAGTCCCATAAAGGCTTCTTCCAATTTTGAAAGGACATGAATTGGAGCTTCGATGACTTTACCGTAGCTATCCAGAATGATGGATGCCGTTGTAAGAGTGCGGTAAATACCAGTCGCTATTCCTCTCACCTGAGTAACTTGAAATCTCTTTAAGATCATTCTCGCATCAGTAGAGACAGCGAGGGATCGATCAATGACCGAACGATTCAGATAGCTAGAGCCATCATACTCCTTCAAGGTATTGCGATCCGTTTCCACTTCCCATTCTTGTTTGTGGATAATATGATTCATTTTACTTTGGCATCGATTGACTTCAGCAATGAGTAATTTGATTCGGCTTGTGCCATATTCGACAACTCCCCGCCGCTCATTACAGCTC
>CANFNN010000277.1 GCA_947448095.1 Bacteriovoracaceae bacterium
ATTGAGTTTTTTATCGGCTCTACGTCACAAGTCATAGGGAAATCGATTTTTCAGCTGCATCTGCCAAAAGACGTGCTGGTGGTGCTGATTAACCGTCAGGATCAGGAATTCATTCCTAGGGGAAGCACCATGATAGAGCCTTTTGATCGTTTAGTTCTACTCTCAGCGAGAAATAGTATCAGTGCCGTAGAACAAATCTTTGGGAGTGAGCACTTTCTGGAGCGCAAAATTGGGTAGAATTAAATTTAATAGACTTCAAAATGAGGGATAAATAGTATGGTAGCGACGGGCAGAGTTGAACTGCCGACCCCAGCGTTATGAATGCTGTGCTCTCACCAACTGAGCTACGTCGCCATAAGAAAAAAGTAGTGTCATACTAATGAACGGTTCTCAAGCCGTCAATAACAATATCGATGGAATATCGAGCTTTTAGCTATGAAAAAACTCAGTCAAACGGCCTTTAGGGCCTTATTTATAAAGCACGTTTTTCGATTTCTAGGAAACGTGGCTTCCCCCCAGGAACTGACTGGGCCGCATCTCATTGCGGTGTCTGGAGGCGTGGATTCGGTGGCGCTTTTATGGACCGCACTTACGCTTTTTAAAGAAGGTAAGATTGGGCCGATTCGGGCGGTTTTTGTCCATCATCATACCCGGCAAGGCCAGGATCAGGATGGGGAGCTGGTGAAGACTTTTTGCGAGGATCACCACATCCCCTTTATTCGCCTGGATGCGATTGGACTCAGCGGGGGAATTGGCAATTTTGAACAACGCGCCCGCACCTCAAGGCGCTCGCTCTTAATGGATGAGCTAAAGCCTAATGAGCGGTTGTGGTTAGGTCATCACTTGGATGATTCCTATGAGTGGAGCATTATGCAAAAGTACCGCTCAGGGCAGCCTAAGTCTTCGCTGGGAATTCCTGTCAGAAATGGTGCAATCATTCGGCCCTTTCTGTGTGTGACTAAAGACCAGATCCTCAGCCTTGCTCAGTTTGAAGCAATTCCTTATCGAGACGATCCTACTAATATTGATACGAAGTATGATCGCAATTTTCTACGCTCTGAACTCGTGCCTGTTGTTAAAAAACGCTATCCTAAATATCTTAAGCACTACGTTAATCATGCTAACCATTTAGCGGTGATTTTGGGTCTAAGTATCACCAACAGGGTGAATGAGAATCATATTCATGTGTATAAACAGGGTGCCATTCTTCAAGGTCCGCAATTTTCCCAGTATCAAGTTCAGGATCTGCTAGAATCTTTTTCCAATACAGATAGGGGAGAGATCTCGGCGCAAATTTTAAAAATGTTTAAGGCCATTGATAATGCCAAGAAAGGCCCTTTTCATTTTAGCGGTGGCACCGAAGTTTATCATTCGCATAAGCTCTTAATGATTTATCAGCAAAAAATGAAAAATCATGACCAGGCGATTGCAAAAGTGCTGGCGGGAATTTCTGATGAAGAACTCAAGAGTCTTCCGACTTTTACTCGCCAGGACCTTGAGGTGACTTGGCAAAATCTGACTAAGTCTTCAGACGCAATGTTGAATATGCCAGGTCTGATCTTGATTTGTGAGCCAAGCAACATCGCAAAAAATCTTAATGCTTCAGTTTTTGATCCACTGTTTCCAGCTGTGTCTCGCGTCTGTCAGCAGCGAAATTACCGTTTTGTTACCTGTTTAAAGTGCCTCGAGACTTGGGATCGCAGAAAAAATAAGTTGCCTGAAAAACTCAAGCTTTTACCTCTTTGGACTTTGTCTAATCTCTTTGCTTTCCAAGAATAATTCCCTCCCGTATAATTCTCTTCAGACGTCTAACGCTCAAAAGGTACTTTATGCGCAAACAACAAAAAACTCTCATGCTGTGGATTGTGGTCATCCTGATCATGGCATTCGTGATGAAAGTTCTCGAACAAAAAACGGTTCAAGCAAAAAATATTAACTTCTCGAATTTCATTACGGCAGTGGAAGCTGGCAAAGTGAAAGAAGTGACTTTCCAGGGTGATAATATCATTCAAGGAAAATTCAATGAAGGTTATGAAAACGGAACCTATTTCGAACTCACAGGTAATACTGGGGATGAAACTTTCCGTATTTTAAAAACTGCGGGAATTATTCCAAACTACAAAAAAGAAGAGAAGCAAGGCTTCTTGGCCACCATGCTCATTAACTGGTTGCCGATGATTCTTCTTTTTGTCTTTTTCTTTTTCTTCCTTCGTCAGCTTCAAGCTGGTGGTGGTAAGGCGATGAGCTTTGGGAAATCAAAAGCGAAAATGCTGACTGAAAATGATAAAAAAATTACTTTCGTCGATGTCGCCGGTGTGGAAGAAGCGAAAGAAGAGTTAGCTGAAATCGTCGACTTCTTAAAAGAGCCAAAAAAATATACAACTCTAGGTGGAAAAATTCCTAAAGGCTGTTTACTGGTAGGTCCTCCAGGAACTGGTAAGACGCTTCTTGCGAGAGCTGTTGCTGGTGAAGCCGGCGTTCCGTTCTTCTCTATTTCTGGTTCTGATTTTGTTGAAATGTTCGTAGGTGTGGGTGCCAGCCGAGTTCGTGATTTATTCGAACAAGGAAAAAAACACGCTCCTTGTATCATCTTCATCGATGAGATCGATGCTGTTGGTCGCCACCGTGGTGCAGGAATGGGCGGAGGTCACGATGAGCGCGAGCAAACCCTAAACCAACTCCTGGTTGAGATGGATGGATTTGAATCAAATGAAGGCGTCATCATTATGGCCGCCACTAACCGTATGGACGTTCTTGATCCGGCCCTTCTTCGTCCGGGTCGTTTTGATCGCCGCGTGACTGTGGGTCGTCCGGACGTTCGCGGTCGTCATGAAATTATTAAAGTTCACACTCGTAAAACTCCTCTTTCAGGAGATATGGATTTAGAAGTTATTGCTAAAGGAACTCCAGGCTTTACTGGGGCAGATCTAGCGAACTTAGTGAACGAAGCCGCACTTTTGGCAGCTCGTGACGGGAAAAAAGCCCTCAGCATGAGTGATTTTGAAAACGCTAAAGATAAAGTCCTTATGGGTGTTGCTCGTAAATCAATGATGATCTCTGAGAGAGAAAAGAAACTTACGGCCTATCATGAGGCCGGACATACGATCGTCGGGATGAATCTTCCTCAGACGGATCCTATTCATAAAGTTTCTATTATGCCTCGTGGTCAAGCCCTGGGTGTGACTCAGACACTTCCTAACGAAGACATGCTGAACCTTTCTAAAGAAAAAGGTGAAAACTTTATTTCATTCTTGATGGGTGGACGAGTTGCTGAAGAGATCGTTTACGGCGAAATGACTAATGGTGCTTCAAACGATATTGAGCGCGCCACTGATCTTGCTCGCAGCATGGTTTGTAACTGGGGAATGAGTGAAAAACTCGGTCCTATTAATTACGACAAAAAAGCTGCCAATATGTATGGTGGAGAAAGTGTATCGTTTTCGGATGAAACTTCTCGCCGCATTGATTCTGAAATCGCAAATCTGGTTCACACGAACTATGAAATTGCGAAAAAGATATTAAACGATAACGTTGATGCTCTTCACCGTGTGGCCTTGGCATTAGTTGCTTGGGAAACTTTGGATGCAGAACAAATTCGTAACGTGGTTGCTGGTAAGGATATTGGTCAGCCGGTTTTGACTAAAAAGCCTGCTGAAGCTGCTCCTGAAGGAACAGTTGTGGGTGCAAATCCTCTGTTTGGCGCTGGTAAACCGACTCCCGCTTAATTCAATGAATCTCAAACGAATGGGGGTGATGAACGTCACCCCCGATTCTTTCTCTGACGGTGGAGAGTTCTTTTCTCCTCTGAGTATTTCTCCTCAAATTCAATTTCTCTCAAAATTCGATGCTCTAGATATTGGAGCTGA
>CANFNN010000278.1 GCA_947448095.1 Bacteriovoracaceae bacterium
CAGAGTTTTAAGATTGATACACCTCTTTTCAAATTCGATGTACCTAAAGAATTTATCGACAATTACTGAATCAGCCTGTCGAATTGCTTTTTTAGCAGCTCCAGGTTTTCGGTGAGGTCAGTCAGTATTTCCTCTTTCGGAATCTCAGAATAATTTTGATCCTTAATCAGCCCATGCATAATACGCAAACGCTCTAGGATATTTAAGATTGAGTGAGAGAGCTCTGCCTTATCCATTGTCATTTCCCAAACGAAAAGTACTCTCAATCGGCCCAAACTTTAATTCAATAAGATCCCCAGGATTAAGTGGGCCTACTCCAGAAGGAGTTCCTGTGAAAATGAGGTCCCCATCACAAATAGGAAAAAACTTATCTACGTAATGAATAATCTCATTTGGCTTTAAGATGGCTTTAGAGAGTTTGCTTTCTTGTTTGAGTTCTCCATTCACTTTTAAGGTAAAAGGAGTTTCCTGCCAGTTGAGAAAATCACGAACACCTTGGATGGGAGTACAAATAGCTGAATTCTTAAAAACTTTAGAGATCTCCCAAGGGTGACCTTTTTCTTTGAGCTGCTTTTGCAAATCTCGCAAAGTCAGATCAAGCCCTAGCCCCAGACCAATAATATTTTTTTTATAGAGTTTGAAAACGACTTCACACTCGTGATGAATTAGACCTCTCTCCCAAGGAAGAGTAATGGTTTCTTGATTTTTTATTTCTCTGAACACGCTTGAGGGTTTGAGAAAGATCACAGGCATTTCAGGTGCCGGCTCCTTCATCTCCGCAATGTGATCAGAATAATTTTTACCTAAACAAATGATTTTATCCATGACGAGGACTGTATCAAATAAATATTAATTTTCAAATATCCAAGTTTGATAAGTATCGAGTACCGGATTGTAGGAGTAGTTTCCCTGAGGGCCAAACGAAAGAGTGGAGTGAATGGCAAGGATGTAGGTGCTTCCCGCCTGTTTGATAAAAATCGGACCACCTGAATCACCTGAATAGGAAAATTGATCATTGAGTTCGATGATCTTGTTTTCAAGATCCATCCGTTTAAATTTAGGCGTGATCATGGTCCGGAGATTTTTTTTATTACGTGCGCCAAAACCAAAACGATAGATGTCACCGTTAATGAACTGACCTTTAAAAATAGGGTGAATCTTTATAGTGGAGGGCAGAACTTCATCCAGATAGATTTTTGCCAGATCTGAGAGGTAGCGAGAATTTTTGGGTTGGTAATTAGGATGAATTTTAAATTTTTGAACCATAAGGGACTTATTATTTTTATCATAAAAGCTTTCGGTAAAAATACGCACTTTCAGGATCTCGCCGTCCAAGCAGTGGGCGGCAGTTACGACCAAATTGTTTGCGACAGCGACGCCGGTACAAGTGAAGACACCTGTGGGTCTTGTGACTTCAATACATAGGCTTGAGTTGAATTCGTCCCATCCCTGCAATTTAGAAAAACCTAAAATGGGCATTGTGATAGTCCAAAGTAAAAAAATTAGTCTCACCGAAACCTCCGGTGAGACCAACCTATCACATTAAACTTTTGAAAAACGTTTTAATTCCAGGTAGCGAAAATCCAGTCTCTTTGACTTGAAACCAATGGGTTATAGGAGAATTTTCCCTCAGGCCCATAAGAGAGAGTGGAGTGAATCGCGGCAAGGTACATTTGCCCGTCACGTTGAATAAAAATGGGACCACCTGAGTCACCTGAGTAAGAGTACATGTCATCTAGCTCAAGAACTTTGTCTTCGTTTTTAAGCGATTTGAAAAGTGGAGTGATGAGTGTGCGAATATTAGAAGAGGATCTTGCTCCGTATCCAACTCTGAGCAGTTTACCTTGAAAGTTTTTTTCATTTTTCAATATTGGGAAGATTGTCGTAGAGCTTGGGAGTTTTTCAGCAAGTTTAATGCGCGCCAGATCAGACTTAAAATTAGACTCACTCTTATTGTATTCAGGGTGAAGCTCAAAGTGCTCAACGCTCCATGATTTTGCTGTTGGGTCATAGGCAGCTTGATTGAAGATGCGAACCTTAAGAATTTTGCCTTCTAAGCAGTGGGCCGCTGTTAAGACCATGTCATCTTTGATGGCCACGCCGCTGCAGGTATATTTTCCTTCTGGTCTTGTCACTTCAATGACGAGGCTTGAGTTGAAATTACTCCAATCAACATTTTGCGCAATGGCAGTGGTAGCTGTAGTCGTCATAAACATCACCATAATCCTTGGTATTGTTAATCTCACATTCCCCTCCTGGGCTTGTGCGTTTCTCCTGACTATTATAGCCATGAATGAAATTGCGTGTCTAAGGTGCTTTTTGGCACTTTGTGAATTTTTACTAGGTATGTTTAAGAATTGCGTTCTTTCAAAGAGTTAAGCTCTTTGAAAGAACGAGAATGATTGAGGAAATAAGATTAGTGGCCTTTAAGCTGATGGAAGATTCCATCATATTTTTCATTCAAAGTGATCATGACCAGGATTCCAGACTTCTCAAGCTTGGCCGCTTCGCGAGCAATCAAAGAAAGGGAGGTGGCATCAATATAGATGATGTTCGTGAGATCAATCTTGATTTGGCTATAGCGTGAAGTGTCCTGGAAAATCTTTCTTTGTGCCAGTGCCGAGAAGAAAGTCAGTGAGCCTTCGAAACTCAGGATTGCTTCAGAACCTTGCTCAGACACTTTATAATTAGGCGTGAAGAGATCTTTGAATTTTGCGCCTGAAATAAGTGAAAGAATTCCTTTTACTATCACTCCGGCAAAAATCCCGATCAAAAGATCTTCAGCGAGAGTCAAAACAACTGTAGTCGTAAAAGCGATGAATGAGTTTATACCCAAGCCCCACATTTCCTTCAACTGTTTTGGGTTCGCAAGTCTGAAACCAACCAAAACTAAAATTGCGGCCAGGGCCGAAAGAGGAATGGAATTCAGGACCTGAGGGAAGGCCAAAAGAAAGATCAGAATAAAAATACTATGAGAAAAGTTAGAAAGCGGAGTTTTAGCACCTTGAGAGATGTTTGCTGAAGAACGAACAATCTCAGCGATGATTGGAAGACCACCTAAAAATCCACATGCTAAATTCACGATCCCTTTACTCCAAAGTTCACGGTCAAAATTTGATTCTCTTCCTAGAGGATCCAATTTATCAACGGCAATTGCCGAAAGAATTGATTCAAGACTGGCCACAAAGTAAATTGTAATAATCCATCTAATGGATTCAGCACTAGAAATGACATCAAAAAGCGGAGTGATGATCAGGTCTGAAGGATTAGTAGGAATATTCACAAGAGCTGAAGTGTGAAGCAGCTTGGCCATCACAATTCCGATTACTGCCACAATCAGTGGAGCTGGAATAATTTTAGCAAATGAAAGCTTAATGTGCGGATAAACTAACAACAAGACAATTGCGACTAAACCAATCAGTGCTGACTCTGGAATCGGCGCCATGAGTGAAGAAGGGATCTGTAAAAGTGAATTGATGATAGTTCCCGAAGCCTTATGACCTAGAAAAACGTGGGATTGTTTGATCATGATAATCAAACCAATCGCGGCCAGCATCCCGTGTACAACTGATAAAGGAAAAATAGCAGCGAAGCGCCCAGCTTTAACTAATCCGGTAACAATTTGAAGAAGTCCTGCCACAACCACACAGGCAAGCATGCGTTTAAAGCCAAGTGCTGCATCTCCAGCACCTAGAGCTTGAATCGCCCCAAGAACAACTACAATTAATCCAGCGGCTGGACCATTAATAGTGACGTATGATCCACCTAGGTAAGCACCTAAGAGACCACCTAAAATTGCCGAAATCAATCCGGCCGAAGAGGGAGCACC
>CANFNN010000279.1 GCA_947448095.1 Bacteriovoracaceae bacterium
AGAAACATTATAGCGGGGATAATGTTTTTTTATTTCCATACATTCATAAACCAGCGCCGCTAGTTCGTGGGGCAAAACAAGAAACTCAATCCTTGCCACGAGGTTTTTAAGCTCAATATCTTTTCGTCTTTTAATGTTGGGGTGAAAATGCTGAGTCACTCGTTTTTTGATATCAAGACTTTTTCCAATATATAAAATCTCGCCCTGGGAGTTATAAAAATAATAAACTCCGATGGCGTGGGGCAAAGTTTCAAAGCTCGCGCGGTTTAACAAAGGAGGGAGTGCTAGTTTTTTAGAATCAAGCAGTAACTCATCAATAGTCCCCATAGCTTTTTGAATCATTTTAAACAATTCAAAAGTGGCACTTGCATCCCCGAGTGCTCGGTGCCTGCCTTCGACGGTGATTGATAAATCCTTTGCGAGCTCCCCCAAAGAATAAGAATTATGGCCCGGCAAATATTTTCGTGCGAGTTGCACCGTACACAGCTTATCTCTTAAATAGCTAAACCCAAGTTCTGCAAACTCGTGTTTGATAAAATTAAAATCAAAAAAAACGTTGTGAGCAACAAAAACTCGATCCTTCGTCATCTCCACAATCTTTTTAGCAACCTCATAAAACTTTGGGGAGTGCTCAACCGCTTCGTTGGTGATGCCAGTCAAATTAGTAATAAAGTAGGGAATTCTTATTTCTGGGTTGATGAGAGTTGAATACTCTTCTACTAACTCGTCCCCATCAATATTGAGGATTGCAATTTCGATGATCTTCTGACCCTTCTTGAGACTACCAGTGGTCTCAATATCAATCAGGGAAAACTTGTTGATTTTATCTTTCACGAGACTACCCTACCATGGGCTTCGTTTTGCGACCATCTCTGTCGAGGAATCGTTTAGGGCGACTTATCAGATTATGCCATTGAGGCAAACTCTCTACTTTGCAAATGGCTTCACCAAATCAATGACATATGATCCCGGAAGCTGCGCTTGCTTTAAGTTAAACTTTTTAGGTAAAACCATATTGTGGTAATACGATTCTGGATTGTTTTGGATACAGAGAGCTGTAACAGATTCACCTCTAAGCTTTTGAGAAATGGCCTCCATCGTTTTATAAGACTCATCTGATGCAGGAGCGCTGGCCGAAATATTGATGGTATTATTAGCGGATCTCTCACCTTCAGACGCTTCAGATGAAATTTCTATTTGCAGAAGATAGAACAAACCTCCACCCCGAACTTCACTCACTATTGAATCGATATTATTGTCTCTTAATTCAGATAAAGACCCTACAGAAAAGCCTGGTCTGCAAGACTCTGCAGAAAAAGCGCTAAGTGAACAAAGAATAGTCATTGCTGGGATAAGTAGTTTCCTCATAAATTCTCCGTGTTGTTAGTTCCTTGCCATAATATTTCCCTCCCCCCCCAAGCGGGAATAATAAATGTCCCATAGGCCAAGTCCTTAATAAAGCACCACGAAGGCTTTTCGATCTAGACTGCCTTAGCACTTCAAGCTAATATCCTGGCAAAAATCAACCCTAAGGACCAAAATGATCGACACATTAAAGCAACAGATTATTACTTACCTTCTAGAAACAGATTCAGAAATGAAGGTAGCCCCTAATCTTGAGCTTCCTGACTTAGTCGACGTTTTGATTGATAAGGCGAATGATGCTGAACTTGAGTACGCAATTTTAAGCTATGCCTACTCAAACTCTGTCCCGGTTGAAAACTTCGAATCCTTTCATGGAGACGTGATTAAGGGCCTAGAGTCTCTTGCTGAAGGTGAAGCAGCTGCGGATGACTTCATGGATGAAATTGCTGAGAAGTATCTCTAGAAGCTAGTTTTAGTCCAAAGCTCAATCTGACTAAGGCCTGCGACGATAGAAGTCGTTAGTTTATAATTATCAGGCAGGCCTTGTCCGAAGCCATAGTAGGTCACTATTTGAGTGCCTACCTTGAGCTGGGATAGTTTATTCATTGTGGCCAGAATGTAGTCTTTATACTTTTTGTGGCTCACTTTAATATCCAAATCAATCCGAAGGCCTGCGGCCATGATGTTTTCATAATAGGGATTAAATAGATAAATCACGTCATAGTCTGCCCAATCGATTTTCAGTGCATCAGCATGAATAAATGAGGCGTTCGTTATGCGAAAGTCTTCAGCTAATTGGTTCGCCATTTTCACGAGAGACTGACGCTGCTCGACTCCAAAGAAATGAGCTTTCGAGTTAAGTGCACCAACTAAGCAAAATTTCCCAGCACCTGAGCCCACATCTAAAACCTTGGAGCCTTGATCCAATTTCAGCAATTCCAGAATAGACAGAACAACCTCCACTGGCGTCCAGTGAACTGAAGAAACCCTTCTTACCTTCTGGTCAAAAATCTGATCAAAGCGATCATTAGAAATAGCTTCTTTGTTTTGAAAGCTTTCTTTAATGAGGTCTAAATACAAATGAGAATTTTCACGAAAATCCTCAAAATCATCAAACTCGTTTGCCATTGTTATTCCTTAGGCTTCCACATTAAGGCATAGCATTCGAAGTGCAAGAAGATTTTACGAGGTATTGCTGGTTTTAATGCCTGAGCAAAGTTTGCAGGTTCTTTATCGTTAGGCAGCTATTTGCCTATCGATAATCATTTTAGAGATTATTTTCCTTCAAACACAAATACCTTAAATACTACGCTAATTATGTCTAATTACTGAAAGGGAAGACTCAAACCAATCGATCGATAATTTAGGCCATGAAAAATTTTCATTTCGTCATCTGCCTCAGCAAATCCACGCTAAGGTCATTGTTATAACAAAAGGCCATCATGAAAAAGCTAATTCTCTTCTGCCTCCTCTTCTCTTCTCTGGCCGAAGCCTGCGGAGGACTCTTCACTACCTATAATATCCAAATGACTTGCGGAGAGGTAGCGAAAGTAAGAAACGGAAAAATTTTAAGAAGATTGGAACCATCATTGTTTGGAACAAATGATAAATACGTTTTAAGAACAAAATTTCTAAGTGGCACTGATATCAATGAGAATGGCTCGTGTAATGTTTTTCCTGCAAATCCAGACCTAAGTGGAGTTTCCAATAAAATTAATTTCACAAATTTTGGGAATAAACAAAAATTTCAAGAATTAAAATATGATTTAAAAAATGAACTAAGAAATGCAAAACAGACCGGCGTTCCACTCTTCGCTTGTGTCGGACATATCAGCGTGAGTCCTTTGAGATACGAAGGAAGCCAAATTTATCATAGTACTATTTCAATTGAAGATGCGATTGAACAAATGCGAGCTCAGGCAAGAAGACATCTCTAAATTTATTTAAAAAAAGATCCGCTCGAATCAACATCATTCAGATTTTAGGCAGCTATTTGCCTCTCGATAATCATTTTAATGTTCTTAGCTTCTCTGGACTCTTTCTGACCATTCAGAATCAACTGCTGCAGGCGCTCTCTTAAGAAAAGCAGAGAGTCCTTCTGGGAACGTTCTTTAAGTTTAACTTGAGTGGATTTTTCGAGTAGCAGCTTTTGCAGAAGTGGCTTCATTGAGTCCTCCTTGGATAGTTATAGTTTAATCAAAAAATGCAGAAAAATTTGTTACAAATAATTACATATTGAAAAAAACTATGAGGCAATTTCGGAACATCTCGTGAGACTAAGGCCACTCGTGGCGAAAGACAAATCGTTGGATTTCGTCTGTCTAAGAATATCGTAATATCGGCACCTTAGCTCCACGTAAACACCGCGCCTAATATGTGATTACTTTATTTATGATCTATGCCATATTAAGAACATGGACAAAAGAATATATGAAC
>CANFNN010000280.1 GCA_947448095.1 Bacteriovoracaceae bacterium
AAGTATGTTCCCGGTCCACCAAAGTCATTTACCTTTCCGTTTGATCTGAACTGCGAGGATGCAGTTACCCCTGATTCAAACCCTAGCACCGATGCGACACTGAACTTTGATCCAACGACAGAGCTTTAAAAAACTAGTCTTCTTCACTCACCACATCTTCTCTGAGAATTTTCATGAGAAAGAATGTGCGAGATATTTTGACCGATTCTTTAAGAAGTTTTTTTATATCATTCCAACTGGTATAGGAATTAGTCACACTATCAAAATAAAATTCAGGTTTGGTTCCCGTCATCTCATGAGAGATGATGAGTTTAATGCGCATGATGTGGTAGTCACTTGAAATAATCAGAACTTTATTAAACCCAGAATTATTTTTCAAAAACCGTACCGTTTCCCGTACGTTCTCGAATGTGTTTTTAGACTTATAATCCAAATCAACTTGCATCCCTACATTGTTAACCACTTCTCCGCCTGTGATGGGGCCTGCCTGTTTTTCAATGAGGGTTTTAAAGGAATTGGCGGCGTGAACGCCCGAGATAAATAGCTTTGAAGAGGGATTCTTTTTTAAGAGTTCCAGAGCGTAAGAAATCCTTCCACTATCCCCTGTAAAAACCGCAATAGCGTCAGGGGATTTTTGATAAAACGCACCTGAGGCACGTCCTTTCTGCATTTTTGCGTAGATCGGAATATAAACGATGAAACTAACAATAACGCCAAATGAGAGCGCGAATAGAAATACGCCGCTTATAAATAAGCGGCGAAGTCGTGTTGTTTTAGTTTCGAAGGTGTATTTTTTTCCTAACATAATTATTTTGCTGCAATAACCTCAACTTCAACCACGGCACCTTTAGGCAGTGCCGCTACTTGAACAGTGGAGCGAGCAGGAAAAGGAGCCGTGAAAAATTTCGTATAGGCTTCATTCACTTTTCCAAACTGTGCTAGATCCGTCATGAAAACGGTGGTCTTAATAATGTTGGCGCGAGTTAGGTCTTGTGACTTAAGTAGGCCATCAATATTATTCATCACGTTTTCTAACTGAGCATCAAAGCCAGTCGCCATTTCACCAGTCTTGGCGTCAAGACCAATTTGACCTGAGAAGTAATACACACCATTGTGGAAAACTCCTTGAGAGTAAGTTCCTACAGCTGCTGGTGCTTTATCTGTATTAATAATTTTCTTTTCAAACATTTTCGTCTCCTAATGCTTAGCTAATTTATGAGCTTTAATTTCTTGTGAAATAAGCGCAGTCAAATGACTCATGTTTACGATTTCATCGACGGTTGAAGTCCGTTGAACAATATTAATCGCATGTTTAAGCGGCAAGAGGATTGGTCCAATTGGAGTTGCTCCACCTAATTGTGCCAAAAGCTTGTAGCTAATATTGGCCGAATTTAGATCAGGGAAAATAAGCACATCAGCGGCCTTATCAAGTGAGCAGAAATCAAAAAGATTTCTCATGATCTCAGTGTTAGATGCCACGTCGGCTTGCATTTCTCCGTCCGCAATCAAAGTTGAATCTTTAGATTTTGCAATTTTCACGGCTTCGGCCATCTTCATGACTTGAGGATCACGATTTGAGCCAAAGTTTGAATAAGAAAGGAAAGCAACTCTTGGTTCTGCTTGCATGACACGTCGGTAAAGATGTGCGGCAGAGATAGCAATATCGGCCAAATCATTGGCGTCTGGATTTTGCTGAACAGTACAGTCGGCAAGAAAGACCACTCGTGATTTGAATACCAAAATCATGATTCCTGCGACTTTAGGGCGACCAGGAACATTTGTTCCGATCACTTTCATGATTGGCTTAATGCACTCAGGATAGTTCTGTGTGGCACCTGTGATCATCCCATCGGCCTGACCCATTCTTACCATCATAGAACCAAAGTAATTTCCACGCTTCATCGTATCGCGAGCAAAACTGAGAGAGACACCTTTACGTTGTCTTAATTGGAAATATTCTTTTACATAAGACTCATATTGTTCAGAATCTTCCGCGTGAAAAATTTCTACATCTTTAAGGCTTGAAACTCCAAGGGTATCCATTTTTTTATGAATAACTTTTTTGTTCCCAAGTAGTATCGGGTGAATCAAACCTTCTTCTTTGAGGATCGCTACCGCTTTAAGAATGCGAGCGTTTGTTCCTTCAGGAAAAACAATTCTCGGTTTCTCAGAACCAGGAAGACGAGAACGGATGTTTCTCATGATCGAACCAGTCTGACCAAGACGCTCTTGAAGAGACTTCGCATATGCATTCATATCTTCGATTTGAATTCTTGCCACACCTGATTCCATTGCAGCTTTTGCAACGGCCGGAGCGACACGAGTCAATACACGTTTATCAAATGGCTTGGGAATTAAATAGGTTCTTCCGAATTTGAAATCTTCATTCCCGTAAGCACGTTTTACGTCGTCTGGAACATCTTCTTTGGCCAAAGCTGCAATCGCCATGGCCGCAGCTTTTTTCATGTGCTCATTAATTTTGCGAGCACGAACATCTAAAGCTCCGCGGAAAATAAAAGGGAAACCTAGAACGTTATTCACTTGGTTAGGGTAATCTGATCTACCAGTTGCCATGATCGCATCACTTCTGACTTCGGCCACTTCTTCTGGAGTAATTTCAGGATCTGGGTTTGCCATTGCAAAGATAATAGGATCTTTTGCCATGGATTTAACCATATCTTTAGAAACAAGGCCTTTAGCTGAACAACCCACGAAAGCATCCGCATCTTTCATAGCGTCGCCTAAAGTGCGGCATTTTGTATTGTTAGCAAAAAATGCTTTGTATTCATTCATCCCATCAGTGCGACCTTCAAAGATCACGCCTTTAGAATCACACATAATGACATTTTCTTTTTTGACTCCAAGTTCAAGAAAGAATTTCGCTGTGGCAATAGCAGCTGCTCCGGCGCCAGAAACAACCACTTTTGTTTTTGAAATATCTCGCCCTGTTACTTCGCAAGCATTAAGGAAAGCGGCTCCACCAATAATGGCGGTACCATGCTGATCATCGTGGAAAACAGGAATGTCCATATCTTGAAGTTGTCTTTCTACTTCAAAGCACTCAGGCGCTTTAATATCTTCGAGGTTAATCCCGCCAAAAGTAGGCTCTAAGGCGCGGGCCACAGCAACGATCTCTGCCACTGTTTTAGAATTGATTTCAATATCAAAGACATCAATATCGGCAAAACGTTTGAAAAGAACGCCTTTTCCTTCCATCACTGGCTTACTTGCTAATGGTCCAATATCACCTAATCCCAGTACGGCCGTTCCGTTAGAGAGAACAGCAACCAAATTTCCTTTGGTGGTATATTTGTAAACATCATCAGGATTCTTGGCGATCTCAAGACAAGGAGCTGCTACACCTGGAGAGTAAGCAAGACTTAAGTCACGTGCAGTTAAGCACGGCTTCGTTGGAGTGATTTCAATTTTTCCGACGCGACCTTGGGCGTGATAGTCGAGGGCTTGACGATATTTTTCTTCCGCTGAAGTTGATTCATTGTTAGGTGTTGTCACACATATCCTTTGGTTAACAAATAGCTCTTAAAAATATCAAAAGAACATAGCAGGAAATACCTAAAAGCGCACCTAATGCGCTCTGAAGCATTTGAGCTTGTTTAGGCTTTTTTTAGCAGGAGTGAGGGTAAAAGTGGAATAGTTGTAAGAAGAAGACCTACATAGAACTCATCTATAGGGGCAATACTATAAACTTGGTTTAAAACACGCCATGCCACAATTCCGATGCAACCAAATGATACCGCCCAGCAAAAACTTCTCTGGGAAATAGCTCCTGGCC
>CANFNN010000281.1 GCA_947448095.1 Bacteriovoracaceae bacterium
CTTAAGCTCTTCCATGGAGAAGCTTACATAGTCATTGAGCTTTTGGACTTTTTCTTTTTGAAGATCGGTGGTGAAAAAAATCACAAAGAAGCTTAAAAGCAAAGTGATCATATCGCCATAAGAAATGGCCCAAGACCCTTCGCCCTCTGCTTCTTCTAGCGTGTAATTTTTCTTGGCCAGATACCTCATGCTACCTCTTGCGCCATTAGCTCTTGAAAGTTAATTTTCAATTTTTCAGAACCACTCAAATAAGAGTTCAAGCTTTCTTGAGCTTCAATATGAGAAGCATTTTCAAGCATAAGGATGACTGAGTTAATCGACATCTCGGCTTTCATTTGGTCTCTTTTAATTTCTTCCTGTAACCATTCACCCAACGGATTCAAAACAAGGTTTGAAATTAGCAGCCCGTAAAAAGTCGCCACGAGTGCAATCGCCATACGAATACCTGTTTCTTTAGTATCAATCCCTGTTGAGATCCCTCTCATCAAGTGAATCAATCCTAAAACTGTCCCGGCCAGACCGAAGGCTGGCGGATACTTGGATCCGCGTTTAAACCATGCAGACAGCGAATTTATTTTGGTGGTGTAAACTTCGAATCGTTGGGACAAAAGCTCAATTATTTTCTCTTTACTGAAACCAAGGCTCAAAAGCTCCATGCCATCGTTAAGAAGTTTCAATTCAATCGACTGAGATTTCTGAACCTTTCTTTCTGTGACATATGACAAGCAGACTTCTGCGTGCTTCTTGGCAGAAACCGAGGGAAAGAAGAATTTCTGAGCAAATCTTCGGAGTAAATAAGTTGCAGAAACTGCTGGAAAAGTTATCAGCATCACGGCAAAAGTTCCGAGAATAACGACGAAAAATGCCACAAAATCCCAATACTCACTGAGACTCTGATTCAAGTGTTTACTAGCTAAAATGAAACCAACCACAGAGATAAATAGCCCAATGACATATTTCATACGACTTCCTAATTTGACATCGATCGCAATCGATCGAGAACTTGTTTGGTTTCCACATTTTCCGGGTTTAACTCAAGCGACTTTTGGTAATAACCAACGGCTCGTTTAAAATCTTTTTGCAAGTAACTTATATTTCCTAATAAATCGTACCCTACGCTCACGTAGGGATAATCATTAGTCAGATTCACGAGGAGTGAGTCGGCTTCAGAGTATCTTTTACTTTTGATTAAATTATTTGCCTTCGCAATATTTTTGGCGAGTCGCTCATACCTTGACTTAACATCTGTGAGTTTAGGGTCCTCTGACTTGGGAACAAGCTTTACGGCATACTCATAATTCTCTGAATGGAGGCGTCCCACAAAGATTCGAGTGGACTCAAATCCCTCTTTTTCAATTAATAAGCTGTGCATTGATTCTGAAGTCTCAAAAGGTGTCTTGCCTAACACATTGGCACTGCCATCGGAATCAATCGCAGAGACACTCGCTCCTTCTGGAACGGATTTAATCCTGATTGAGGATGAGCTTGAGCATGACCCAAGAGTCAAAGCTAATAACAAGAAAATGAAACCTTTCACAAGGGGACTCCTTTAAGTCTTCCTTAATATTTTATTATGTTTTGATCTTCGTGATGAGGGGGGATAATTGTGCCAGTGGTTAAGAAGTGCTTAACATCTATAGGGCAAATGTATAAAAAAGGGAATTTTTTGCCGACTAAGATGCAATTATTGAAAGCCGAAGCGAACTAATTCACTCCGACTTTCTAGAATTAAATCCTACTCGACTGTTTGATCTTTCTCTTTGGACTTTTGTTTTTCTTTCTTTCTGTCTTGCTTCTCTTTAATCGAGATTTTCTTTTTGTTCTTGTCTTTCATAGCATGCTCCTTGAAAAGGTTTACGGGCTAATAAGATTCTAAGCAAAGGCGCAGTTGATTTCATCACCGTCAGCATCATACTTAGGCAAGTGAACTGTTTTAGAGGGAATTAAAACTCATTATACTTTTTCGCATTCCCCTTAGATTTTTCAATGGGATACTTCTCAGCATTTTTTTTCAGTTTATTGAAAACAACTTCTTCTAAATTAATATGGGATTTACTCACAATCCTCATCAGGTAAACAAATACGTCGGCGACCTCATCTTCTAATTTTGCCAGATTTTTCGGATCATTTTGAACATTATTAGACTGCTCCTCAGTCATCCACTGAAAAATCTCCATCAGCTCAGAACTCTCCACACTCAAGGCCATGCTTAAATTTTTCACCGAGTGAAATTGATCCCAATCTCTTTCATGAACCAGTTTTTCAATTTCGGTATTGATTTTTTTTAAATCCATCTTTTTTTCGCCCATGCTTTTTGTTGATTATCATCTTGGAAGGTCCAAGCAAGAATTCGGCTCACCTTCTGACCTTGAGTCATATCTAAAATTCTAACCTCAAAGGCTTTACTCTGATGCAAGGCCCGCTCTAAATCAGGAAGATTTTCTTTTTTTGAAACAAGTGTCGTGAACCATAGACACTGGGAAGCGACAGCGACACTTTCTTTGATCATCTTCAAAACAAAAGCCTTCTCGCCGCCCTCAACCCAAAGCTCATGACTTTTTCCACCAAAATTCAAAACATCTTTTTTGAGACCAAGATTTTTCTGTTTGCGCTCAGAGCCCGCTGCCGCTTCTTGGGCCGAGGCATGAAATGGTGGATTGCAGACACTCAAATCGATCAGCTCATTGGGCTTAATGATGCCTTGAAAAATAGCGTTCGGTTTTGGCTGCAGGCGAAGCTCAAGATGCTCTTTGAGCTTAGGATTATGTGCGAGAATATTCGCCCCTGATTTTATAGCACCCTCATCAATGTCTGATCCAATAAATGTCCAACCATATTCATGCTGTCCAATCAGAGGATAAACACAGTTCGCTCCCACTCCAATGTCTAGTACCCTGACGGCTTTGCCTTTGGGAATTCTCTGAGCATTGGAAGTGGCCAAAAGGTCGGCCACGAAATGCAAGTAATCCGCTCTTCCTGGAATGGGAGGACAAAGATAGTTCGCAGGAATATCCCACCATTCAATTTGGTAGAAACTTTTAAGCAGCGCCTGGTTGAGTAATTTGACCGAGGCGGGGTTGGCAAAATCAATCGACTCATCCCCGAATTTGTTTATAAACACGTGAGAACCAAGCTCAGGACAGCTCTGAGTGAGCTGCTTAAAATCATATCGGGACAGGTGGGGGTTTCTTGGGTGCATAGAGCTAGATTATCGGGCAGATCGTCTAAAATCCACAACATCCTGCTTGATTTTTAGACTTAGACTGTCATAAAGTGGCTTTTTAAACTTTAGTAAGCTGAGACTACATGCAAAATTTTTTAAAATATTTTAAAGGCTCTTTTTTATTGTCTATTGTTGGAGGCGCCTGCGCTTTTGGGATTGGCCATTTTTATTCTGGAACTGTGGCGGGTGGATTTTCGGCCCTCTTTTTGGCGACAGTCTTAAGTGTTCTTGAGATCTCTCTTTCTTTTGATAACGCAGTTGTAAACGCCGTAGTCTTGAAAAAGATGACTCCCCTTTGGCAGCACCGCTTTTTAACTTGGGGTATTGCTATTGCTGTATTTGGAATGCGTCTAGTCTTTCCTTTGGCGCTAGTGGGAATCATGGCCAACATCAACCCGATTGATGCTTTAATTTTGGCGGCCACTAAACCTAATGAATATGCCCAAATCATGCTTTCTGCTCACGTGAGTATCGCTTCTTACGGTGGAGCTTTCTTGATGATGGTGGCCCTGAAGTATTTCTTTGAAAAAGAAAAAGAAGTTCACTGGATTGATATTATCGA
>CANFNN010000282.1 GCA_947448095.1 Bacteriovoracaceae bacterium
AACAAAACCAATTCTCGTTATTTGCCGTGGTCGTTTATGCGTGATGGCGAATGAATCGACATTACAACTAAGAAAGCTTGGTATGGACGCCTATAAATTAAACTTGAGCTGGTATGAGCTCTCGAAAAAACTTGAGGAGAACTAAGATGAACACAACTTTTGCAGAATGCCCAAAATGCCGGTCTCTGAATAAAGTCTCTTCTCAAAAAGCGCTCGAGAAAACTCCAGTGTGTGGAAAATGTGGAGAAACTCTGGCCATGCATGGTCTGGTCTCTGAAGTAAGTTCCGCGAATTTTAAAAAGATTATCACCAAGGCCGATGGCCTCGTAGTCGTTGATTTTTGGGCCGCTTGGTGTGGTCCTTGTAAATCCTATGGACCGGAATATCAGAAAGCCTCACTTCAAAATCAGCAGGCAGTCTTTTTGAAAATTAACACTGAAGCCGAACAACAAATCTCTGCAGAGTACGGCATCAGAGGAATTCCCTGCACGATCGTGTTTAAAAATGGCAAAGAAATAAACCGCCAAAGCGGAGCTATGAGTGCTGAGCAAGTCAAATCGTTCTTGGGGAATTGAACTCGTCATCCCCCAAGAACAAGTGGAGTTAGACTTTTTGGTTGTGACCAAGTTTACAAGTATTGATCCCAAGAATCTGATACGGAGGACACCAACCAATGAGGCCAGTTAAAACAGGCACAATTCCAAGTAGAAACCAAGGATTCGCTGGGCCAATAAATGCCATAGAAGTCAGCACAAGCCCGACCACAACTCTGATCACTCTTTCGATGGGGTGAATGTTTTTTTGCATTGTTCTTCCTTTATTTGGGCTCAATGAAATTCACTGGGCCAAGTTTTATGACACTACCATTCAATAAAATTTTGTAAGTGATCGCACAGGTTTTTGAGATCATGTAATTGACCCCGCAATATTTTGTCAGGGATGATTCAACCGCCTTAATCGCCTTCTCTGGCTCAACTGGGCCACTGATTAAATAAATCAGTTCGGCACTCTTAAAATGAATCGGATGCTCAGTTGTTTTCTCGGCTTCAATTTCCATCTTGAATTCCGTAATCTCTTGGCGCATTTTTTTAAGCATCGCTACCACATCCATGGCGGTACAACCCATCATGGCGTTGAGAATCAGCTCTTTGGGATTTGGTCCGGCATCATTCCCACCGTGCTCTTTAGCGGCATCAATGGTTGTAATGAGGCCGTGGGTATCACAGCGAAACTGCATATTTTCAACCCAAGTCAGATTTGATTTCATAAAACTTTTCCTTAAGGGCAGAAAATCTTCTGCATTGATTGAATTAACTTGGTTATTTTAACATCTGCAATACTGTAAAAAGAGAACTGACTCTCTTTTCTGACTTTGAGCAGTTTTTCTCGTTGCATGCGGTTTAAAAACTGCGAGAGCTGAGATTGAGAAATTTCACAAAGCTCTAAAATTTCTCCCACATTTTTTTCTCCCTCCGCCAGATGACACATGATCATGAGCCTCTGGGGATGAGCGATCGCCTTCATAATGTTTGAAACTTCTGCACACTGACTTTTCATTTTCTCAGGATTCATGAACCTCTCCCCAAATGCCTGCTTCATCATTTTTTTTGTTCAATTCGACAAAGCGTTTTTTACCAATAATCCAAAAATAAAAGAGTGGAATCGCAAAACGGCTCAAAAGAGTTGCCGCGACTTCACCAAAAATTAAGCTGACAGCGAGTCCTTGAAAAATCGGGTCAAACAGCATGACCGCACTTCCCACGACGACTGCCGCAGCCGTTAATAACATGGGTCTAAAACGAAGAACCCCTGCACTAATGACCGCTTCCTTTAATTCCATTCCATTTTGAATTTGATGCTCTATAAAATCAACTAAGATAATTGAGTTACGCACAATCACCCCGGCCCCAGCAATGAAGCCAATCATGGAGGTGGCCGTAAAATAGGCTCCGGTTAAATAGTGACCAGGTAGAATCCCAATTAACGAAATAGGAATCGGAGCCATAATGATCAAGGGCACGAGAAAACTTCTAAACCACCCCACAACCAGGATATAGATCAAAATCATCACAGCCGCGAAAGCCGCTCCTAAGTCTCTGAAGACTTCATAAGTAATGAACCACTCCCCGTCCCATTTAACAGTTGTTTCATGGGTATCCCAAGGCACTTCGGCCGTCTGAGTTTTAAACGGCATTTTAGATTCTAATTTAAAGATCCCATAAACGGGTGCCTCTTCAGCTCCTGAAAGCTCAGACATGACATACTCAACAGGCTGAAGATTTTTTCGGTAAAGGATTTCTGTTTTTTTCTCTTGAGGAGCTTTAAGAACATTTTCTGCTCTGACAATTCCCGCCTCAAAGCTTGGAAGATTTTGTCCTTCAAATGGTCTCATGCCAGATCTTGTTGCCTGATCAAGAGAGAGATCAATCGTAACTTCTTCCGGAGAAGTAAAATCATTAAGAGTTGCCACTTTGGTTTCACTAAAGATGAGATGACCTAAATTCCAAGTCTGAGCGGATTTGGTTCCATAGAGACCAGCTTTTTCATAGTCATAAGGAAAAACCATTCTGGGTCTCGCCTCTTTCCAGGTGTAATCCAGATCCACCACACTGGGTTCAGATTCAAAAAGTTTTTTAACGATTTCTCCCGCCTTTCTTCTTTCAGTGACATTTTTCCCATAAATCTCTGCCACCATGGTCGCCATAACGGGAGGACCGGGTGGAATTTCTAGCACCTTACTTGAAGCGGACTTGGCGTCAGCAAAAGCTTTAATCACGGGGCGTAGATCATTAATAATGTCATGACCTGATTTTTTTCTCTCATGCTTATCGGCGAGAACGATATGAAGATCACTCATGTAATCCGATCGTCGAAGAAAAGTATGTTTCACCATTCCCGAGAAAGAAAAAGGAGCTGGCTCACCAGTAAAGATCTGAACTTTTTCCACATCAGCGTGCTTCAGAATATTTCGCGCTAATTCTTTAGACCATTCACTAGAGAGTCCAAGGGGTGTGGTGACTGGATAATCAAGAGTGACTTGAAATTCGCTTTTATTATCAAAAGGAAGCATTTTCACTTTCACAGCTTTGGTTCCCACCATCGAAATCGCAGCCAAAAAGAGTGCTAGGACTCCGAATGTAAAACCCAGGGCCCATGATTTTTTAGACAGAAGATTATTCGTTAGCCAAATATAAAGGCGGTCAAGTTTGGATGGTCCAGAGTCAGCTTTTTCTTCATGTTCATGAGACTCATCATGCTTAAGCAACTTAACTGAAGCCCAAGGTGTCACGATGAAGGCCACGAAAAGTGAAAGAATCATAGCTAAGCTTGCTCCCACCGGAATGGGCTTCATATAAGGCCCCATAAGACCTCTCACAAAGGCCATGGGAAGAATCGCACCAATCACAGCAAATGTAGCAAGGATGGTAGGATTTCCGACTTCACTCACGGCCCTAAGGGTCGCCTGGATGAGACTTAACTTCTTGTAGGTTTTGAGATAGCGCTCAATATTTTCTACCACCACGATGGCATCATCTACTAATATACCAATGGAGAAGATAAGAGCAAAAAGAGTCACACGGTTAAGTGTATACCCCATGAAATAATAAATCGCGAGTGTCAGGGCCAGAGTCACCGGTATAGCAATCGCCACCACGAGAGCCGCTCTCCATCCCATTGCCAAGGCAATTAAAAGAGAAACAGACACAGTCGCAATAATTAAGTGTTCAATGAGTTCATTGGATTTTTCACCGGCCGTGGCGCCATAATCACGAATGACTG
>CANFNN010000283.1 GCA_947448095.1 Bacteriovoracaceae bacterium
GATTTCTTTTCTAAGGCCTCGAGTAAATGCTCCAGCACCAGAAAGCCTCCGCCAGAATACTGAAACACTTCTCCGGGAGGATTAATGACTTTGATCGCTGGATAACCATACTCGGTATTTCCAGAGAGAAATTCTCTCACGGCGGGCATTTTCCTATTGGCCGGCACGCCGTTCACGTAGTGCATATTAAGTGCGCTGTGACTCATAAGATGAGACACGGTGACTTTTGAATCATTTAAGCGGAAGTTAGATGAGGTTTTTGCCAAAAGTTCATCGACAGAAGTGGAGAGGGGAATGTTTTTTGATTGAAAATATTCAATCGCAAAAGCACTCGCCACTGTTTTACTTAACGACGCCATTTCAAACCAAAGGTTTTCAGATTTTTCGCCGAAAGCTAGGTTTTGAATATGGCCTTGGTTAATCAGAGAAATTTGTGCGTTGTGGACTTTATGCTTTTTAAAACTCGCCAAAAGCAATTCATTTAAATGATTTAGAGGATGAGACAGGATTCTTTTCTTGGTGATTTCAAATAAGGCTTTTTGAGCATTTTCAATTTCAAGCGTCTCTGGATTATGCAGCCTTTCTTGAAGGGCCTTAAGAATCTCTAGGCCTGATTTGTCTTTGGCCGAAATGAGAAACTTCATGCCAAATTTTTCCAGGTATTTTAAACCAAGGTCTTTTAGCTCAAACTTGATTTTCTCATCTTCATTGAAAACCTTTGCCTGCTCACTTTCGGCCATCTTATCCAGAGTCTTCTTACTCTCGCCAATATCTCCGTGAAAGGAGGCGGCTTCGAGGATTCCTGCTTTATTAAAACTCATGATGAGGTTTTCGACTTGTTTTAAATCGACGGCAGTATTCTTTGCTAGCGACGTGGCAAATGAGAGATTTCCACACATCTCAAAATAATAGTTAAATCTCAGAATCTGGTCTTGGATCTTAAATTTATCGGGATCAATAGCAATTGCCGCCATCCACGGATCATTGGCTGATCTGACTGACTCGATGGTGAAAGGTAAAAAAAGCTGAGTGGCAAATTCCACAGGTTCCGGATCGGTCATGAGTTTGACCATTAGGTTAAAGGCAAGGGGATACCATTTTTCAGTTCTCTCATCCCATTTTACTTGGACAATTTTTTTC
The DNA here is from genome assembly GCA_947448095.1 of Bacteriovoracaceae bacterium. Classification (GTDB taxonomy): domain Bacteria; phylum Bdellovibrionota; class Bacteriovoracia; order Bacteriovoracales; family Bacteriovoracaceae; genus Peredibacter. The sequence goes on from CANFNN010000283.1 coordinate 1,141, forward strand.
TCATTCGACTTATCTTTGCGAATAAAATTGAACTCTTCATGAGCAATCTGAAGAAACGCCTCGAGGCTAAAGCGGCCATGCTTGATTTCATGCCATACTTCCCAGCGCGAGCGCTCGGCAGTCGCTAGATCATCCATCACTCTGGCAGCTACTCCCGCAATCTGAGTCGGAAGGGCGACACAGCCATTTCCAGAGAGCCAATCAGTTATGTACTGAAGTGACTGGAAAACGTTATAGCGGATTTCATCCGGATGATTGTTGGCGATAAAATTTGATTCTTTGATGTCTGCCACGATTAGAGATCTTGCGTAGAGGGGATCATTTTTATTCAGGCCCTCTATATCTGGGCCATGAATGAAATCCAGCATCTCTTGGTGATACTTTTTATCCAAAAGTGAAGTCACCATGGAGTTTAGTTTTGAAGAGTCGCCTTGTTTATGAATATTCCATGCTTCAACGAGTGCTAGGCCAAGTCTGACGAAATCTGGATGGGCAACCCAAAAACCAGTCAGGTCTCGCTTGAACTGAGTAATCACGTCGCGAATGTAGCCTTTAATAGTGACTTGAAATGATGGACCTGAAAGGTCACTTGAAATAGGAAGGATTCCGTACATGCCTCCCACTTTTACGCCTCCACGAGACCCCACCACTGAGGCCAAAAGATCATGCGAAGCTTTGATGTACTTGATGACGATATCAGGATCGGCCTTTACAGGGATGCGGTAATTAGAATCTTCTTTGAATAGTCTTGCAGTGGAAGCCAGATAGTCATGCCAGCCAAGAGAGGCGCCCACAAAGTAGGGATAAAGCTCATCCATGATTTCATTGGTGCGAAAAACCGCTCGGGGATTTTCAAGTACGATCATGACTCTGATCGTTCCCACAATGTATTCAGGATGAATCTCGTGAATCATTTTTTCGGCTGTCTCAAGCATGATTCTGATGTAGCGGGCCTCTTCTTCGTTTTCTAGCTTAGGCACGTAGAAAACCATGGCTTCAGGATTGTGCCAATTCTTAAACAGATGAAGAGCAAAATCATACAGGTGAAGCGGAAGAGGATTGTTTTTATAAAATAAGAAAAATGAAGGCAGAGCAAGTCCTGGGAAGCGCTTGATGGGGTGCGAGCGCTTGTCACTGACGAGTTCGTATTTTTTTCCTGTGACTTCATCAGTCAGGGAGAGATCACCATCCAAGCATTTCGTAAGATTGATTCCAGCTGAAATAAGATCCCTTCTTAAAGGAGTCTTCGAATCCTCGTCATCAGCTCCCCACTTGGGAGTGTTTTTTTGCGTGCTTAAAAGTTCTTCAACGATCGCTGGCTCATCTTTGAGTTTGCGGTGATAAGCGTTCATGGCATTGATGGAGAGTTTGGCATTATCAGGTGGCCCAAATAAGGTCACATGGTTTCCCTGAAGATATTTAGGTATAGGAGCAATGGGGTTTCCATGGGGAGCGTAGTAGTCCGCTCTTTTTGGACCCATGACGATGCGGCCCTCACTGTCTTCTAAACCAAAAACGGTTTGGTACTCAGGACTTAGAAAATCTCTTTTCCAGTCTTGATTGAAAGTCGCCAGGGCTTTCGTTCGCTCGTCGATAAATTTACGGTCTTTTATCCTGCGATTTAAAACAGTGTTGAGTTCTTCTTCCACTGCCTCATAAAGATCACAAAGAAATTTTAATGAGTCTTTATTTTCAAGCCCACCTGATTCTCCCACTTGCATGAGGTGCTCAACACCTGGATAAGGAGTGGCCTCGGCCAATAGGTGTGCTTGTAAAGCATCAGAAATATAATCGCGGTAGTAGGGAATAGATCTTTTCATATGCCTAGGTTCCTCTATAAGTCGAGTATCCATATGGGTTTAAGAGTAGGGGAACGTGGTATTTACGTTCAGTATTTTTGACTTGAAAAATAATGGGTGTATTTAAAAAGAAGTGCTCTTCGTTTTGATAATACTCTTCAATTTGAAACGTCAGGCGATAAATGCCTTGCTCTTTAGGGCAATTAAAAACAATTCTTCCGTCAGTATTGGTTTTATCGGTGCCGATTTCTTTCCAGCTATCGTTGTTTTTTTGCTCAAGAATAACTGTCACACCCGTGGCGGCCATTCCTTTAGTGGTATCTAGAATATGAGTACTGATCATGGTCAATTCCTTATTTAAAAATAAACTTAAGTGGAGTCATGCCTTCTTCAGTCACAGTGATGTCTTGTTTTTGCGTGCCAAAAACTTCATGCCAGGCCTCTAGAGTGTATTTCCCCGGTGGAAGATTTTTAATTGTGAACTCACCACTAGCACTTGTAACTGAGAAATACGGATGATCCATAACTGCCACATAAGCCCCCATCCAAGGGTGAACACTGCACTTGGCCTGAAGAAACACTTCTGGCTTGGTGAAGACTTTTGTTTCTCGTTGGTCTTTATGAGGCATGGCCATATTAAATTTCTGATTGACCTCAGTCACCGCACGAACGTTATGAAAAACAGGATCAGAATTAATGAAGGTTACTTTTTGACCGACCCTTGCTCCCACTACTCTTGGCGTATAAATGCATCCGCGCTGATCAAGTTCAACTTCTTCTGAAGGAATGTCGCTAAAAGTTTTTCCTTCAAGTCCACTGACTACTCTGACTAAAAC
>CANFNN010000284.1 GCA_947448095.1 Bacteriovoracaceae bacterium
AAGATCTCCTGGCGAAAACATCTGACCAGAAGTATCTCGTTTAATCAAGAGACCCAGCTCCTCGCGCTTAGCAGAATAAAGTGATTGTAAAACCCAGGCAGTATTTCGCACTGACCAGATGTACATATTCAGACCATTGTTCGACGCTTCTTCGGCCTTAGAGTTTTGAAGATAAAGAATTTCCCACTGACGCTTCATGTATGAACGAAACTCTTTAGTGCTAAGCAGATCTTTCTGCTTATACAAATCAGAGTTGGCCGTAAGGTTTTTCATGACTGTGCCAAACTCTTTGCGGTTTTTGGCATAGAATGTTGCAAGCTTTTCGATTTTTTCATAACCTTCTGGCTTTTTAAAATTCTTATAACGCCAAGAAAGAATGTTGGTCATTTCTTGCATGAAAACAAAAGAGCGACCGACGTAGTAGTCGTTTCTTTTTTGCTCATTATCTTGATCTAGCATCACATAGATTTGATCCAGAACAAAGCGGCCCATACGGTCCCAAAGGTAGAGTTCAAGCTGCTGAGTGCGGTTAATCTCGTTAGAGAGATACTGCTTCATTTTAGGTGACAAATTTGGGTTTTCTTCGCGCATACGAAAAATTAAATTATTGTAGCGCTCAAGCTCTTCCCAAGTACTTTCCACTTGCATCGGGAAGTTATACTGAGTTTCAAGTTGCTCTAAGCGGCCCATTCGTGAGGCGTATTCAATATTTTCTTCGTAAGCAATTTGCATTTGCTTAAAGTTACTCATCCTGTCATTCCAGGTCTGAGAATCAACTTTCGAAATGTCTGTTGTAAGGAGCATGTTCAAATGAGTCGGCTTGAAGTTTTCTTTAATTCCGTCCCCAAGGTCAACTGCTATGTTTTGAACAGGTCCCATGGTGTTGTTTGAAGGATAAATCACGTTCGCCATGATTCGAGAATCAACAACAGGCGCTGCACTTTTGGTCGATACCGTATCTTCAATTACTGATGGTGCTGTTAAAATTACTACATTCGCTGCTGGTGCAGGTAAAGCAATATAAGTCGTATCCGTTGATCCAATTCCTGACACCTTATCCACGAGTTGAGACATTTCAGCTTTCACATCAAGATAAGTCCCACGAACTCTTCCCACTGCTTGCATAGCATGTGGGTTCATTGGCATGGTGATGAAATAATAAGTGAAAGGGCCATAAACTGCCAAGGCGACTGAATAGCCCAAATTGTCTTTCACTGTATGGAAAAACCACAAAACTTTCCCAATGGTGTAACGAAAGAGGAGTCCTTGCAAATTACTCAATGGTCTTGCGGCCACACGGTTTTTAAAGTTCGAGAGGTTCTTTTTGAAAAGGTTCAGCTTTAATTTCAGGTTTGATAATTTGTGCGCACGAACCTTGGTCGAGATAATATTGTTCATTGTCTCACGGTAAGAGTCAAAAACGAAGTGGCGCTCTTCCCAGGTTAAGACAGGATCATTCTCAGCAGCTAGGATCAATTTATAAATGTTCGCAATTGCCTGGTCTTCAACACCATTTTTGATATCGAGATTCACGATCTTGGATTTGTACATCTGACGTAAAAACAATTCCACCGTGTGGACTTGGGCCGTGATCCAAGACTTACCTTCTGAGGCGCGTTTATACTCTAATGATAAAAAGTTATAAAGGTGATTCAGGATAGGGCAAGTCAGATCCATTTCAACGGCATCAATGAATAACGGCTCAAGGGCCTTTTGAGTGGACGTGAAAGTGAAAACACCATTTTTATCAAAATGGTCAAATCTCTCGACTTCTTCTTCATTCGTCTTAAGGTATCTGCGAATCACAAAACCCGACCCACCAAACAAGACACCAAACTCTAAAGAGGCGTAGAGATTATCTTCATGATAGTGGTAGCCACTGCGTCCGTCATAGTTGACCGAACGGGTAACGCCACCATTAACTGCGTAGAGTTTTTCTCCTCCATCCTGGAGGATAGTTTCCAAAAAGGGAAACAGCAGGGGGATGTCAGAAGTTAATAATTCAAGTCTCATTTCTAATGTCCTACTGCTGCTGCTGTTGTTGAGTTTGGTTATAGCTGTTTCCGAGAGAAATCGTGCTTAAAATCGGTCTTAATGAAAGAGAGCTCGAAATATCTTCCTTTCTTGCGAAGCTCACACCGTAGAACTGGTGGTTACCAATAATCGTCAGGGCTTCGTAGTCAGGAAGTGCTTTTTTAATCGCGCGCACAATCTTAGGACCAAAAGTTTTAAGCTGCATATTATTTGCACTTGGAAGAGCTGAGCGTATTTCGTCCCAACCAATCTCTAGACCTAGCTCCTTAGCAAAAAGAATGTTTTTTGCATTCTCAAGTGCCGGCATAATCTCTTGAAGTGCTTTCACTTTAACTTGGTTAGAGTTTGGCATCATGTATCCGTAAAGCGATCCATATTTATTCAAGACTTTTTCATACTCTTCACGAGTTCCGTTAATACCGGTTCTGATCTCTGTTAAAAGTGGAGAAAAGAAGAAAGGCACAATTCTGTCGGCCAAACCGTAAAGTGGCTGACGCTCTACCGAGATATCTAGTGACAGACCTTCCAGTGAAGCGGCCGAAACACCCAAGAAATTTCCGTAGAAATTTAAAAAGTAGGCCTGAGCGATCGCGCCATCAGATAAGGCCTTCGCTTCAAGTTTCGTTGTTTCTTCAATCTGGTGAAAGTGGATAACTTCGTGACCAGCTGAATAGATTTGAGTCAAAGGATCAAGTTCTTTTCTGATCCAGATAAAGATATCTGAATCTGAAAATAGGCCATGAGACTTACGTTTTTTCGCAAAACACTCACCAGCGTGATCCTGAGCTGAAAGGTGGTTGTCCCCAATCTGCTGAGAAGTAAGAATCGAGATCTTATTCGGTGTTAATTCATTCGTGAAAATATCTTCTAGAGCGAGACCTTGTTTTTTCGCAAACATTTCTAAGTTGTATTTTGCGTAAGGCATCGCCGGCATCAAATCAATAAGATCCTTCACGCCTACGTGTTTAGAATTCATGATTTCATTCATGCGTGCCAAAAACGGGTATTTTTCAAAGTGAGAAACACGTTTTTTGGCCAGGAATTGCTCTCTTTTTGCAGCAACAACCTTTTTAGCTTCAGCTTCGATCTTGATCCACTCTTTGCGCGCCTCTTTCATAGGAGCAGAAACGTAGTCTGATTCAGTTAAAAGCTCACCAGTCGCAAATTCTTTTTGAGAAGCTGTAATGAAGCCTTCAGTTTTATGCAAAGACTCTTCATTTAGACCAAAAGTATCAAACTTAAGCTCTGGGTGAATCAATTCAGTTGAAAAAAGTTTAGCAAACTCAATCGCTTTTTCTGAATTTTGTAGACGATCTCTCACCATGTTCATGAAAGTATCGATCAGCTTCAATAGGTTTTGAGCAGCTTTTCCAGTGATGATTTCTCTTGGGAAATCTGCTTCAGTGGTTGAGTTCAAGATTGAAAGCAAGTTCTTATAGTCTTTCATCAAGACTTTATCGCCATCAGCACGCTCAGCGAGCATTACTTTTAAATCTTTTAAAATCTTACGGTCATGCTTACGGTTCTCATTAGTGTAGTTTTGGTAAATCACGTCTTGATCAAGAATTAACAACTCGTCCATTTTTTCACGGAAGCCGCGTGGCAGTTTGTTTTTTGATTCAAGCTTTTGAAGAACAGCAACCAGGTTCAATTGGTTAACGTTAACCATTTCAAAGAATTTCGCGATCTCTTTGGCTTCTTGCTTA
>CANFNN010000285.1 GCA_947448095.1 Bacteriovoracaceae bacterium
AAACCCAGCATATCGGCCGCAGTAAAAGCGTAGCACCAAGAAACTTGCTGCTGATCTCTGACTTGTCCTAAATTTTCATTTCTCAGATCTATCGGCGAGCAGTCTTTTTGAGAAGTAGGATGGAAGGCAAAGGCCAATGCCGGAGATGTAAGAAGGAAGAGAAATAATTTCATCTTTTTATTGAATCATAATCCAAAATTTTGTCAAAGCTTGGATATTGCTGAGTCATACAGTCGGCTAACCTTGACGTTCGCTAAAAGAGTCTTATCTTTAGAGTATTGAAAATAATTTTTGGAGTTTAGCTATGATGAAACGTATTTTTCTCTTTGTTCTCACTAACATTCTGGTGATGGTGACTGTCTCCATCGTCTTAAGTGTCTTGGGTGTAAACCATTACGTTACTGCCGCGGGTCTGGATTATTCTTCCCTGATGGTTTTTTGTTTGGTGTGGGGATTTGTGGGTTCAGGGATTTCTCTGATGCTCTCAAAGTTCATGGCCAAGAGGATGATGGGAGTTGAAATTGTCGATGACCGTGGTCAATACGGCGAGCTCGTTCGAAAAGTTCATGCCCTTGCTCGTGCGGCAGGCCTGACTAAAATGCCTGAGGTTGGTGTTTATCAGTCTCCTGAAGTAAATGCTTTTGCCACTGGACCTTCGAGAAATAATTCATTGGTAGCAGTGTCTTCTGGTCTGCTCCAGCAAATGACTGTTGATGAAGTAGAAGGAGTTTTGGCGCATGAAATTGCCCACGTTGCCAATGGAGACATGGTCACGATGGCGCTCGTTCAAGGTGTGGTGAATGCTTTTGTGATGTTCTTTGCTCGTATTGCGGCGTTTGCCCTTCAGAACGTTCTCTCGGGCGACCGGGATGATGATCGACCGGCAGCCTCGGGACTGGCGTATCATATTTCCGTCATGGTGTTTGAAATTGCCTTTTCTTTTTTAGGCATGTTTGTAGTGGCGTACTTTTCACGCATCCGTGAATTTCGCGCTGATAAAGGTGGAGCACAGTTTGCTGGAAAACATAAAATGGTTTCGGCGCTTCGAAAACTCAAACAGAAAATAGATATGATTGATGATTCTAACGACCAGGTGAAAACCATGAAGATCTCTTCTAAAAAAGGTTTTATGTCGTTTCTCTCAACCCATCCTTCTCTGGACGACAGGATTGAGGCCTTAGAGCGGGCGTAAGATTTTTAGCGAATTTTGATACTCAACTATAAGCTGCTCGACCACGTCATGGACACTCGGGCAGCTTTTGATCATCGAGCAACCCTGACCTATTTCTATTTCCCCAGACTGCATATCTCCCTCGAGCATTCCCGCTTTAGCGCGGCCGTGGCCCAGAAGCTTAATGATTTCTTCTTCGCTTGCACCTTGGTCTTCAAGTTTTTTAATCTCATCACTAAAAGCATTTTTTAAAAGCCTTACCGGAAGATGTTTTTTCATCATGAGCATGGTGCTACCAGGATCAGAATGCAGAATCGCTTGTTTGAAATTTTCATGAGCACTTGATTCTTGAGTTGCGACAAAGCGTGTACCCATCTGTGCTCCTTGGGCCCCGAGAGCTAAAACAGCGGCAAGGCCTCGACCATCGATAATTCCTCCGGCAGCGATCACAGGAATTTTTACTGCATCAACGACTTGAGGAATAAGCACCAGCGTGGTGATTTCATCACGTCCATTATGACCACCGGCCTCAAAGCCTTCGGCTATGACAGCATCACAACCAGCGTCTTCGCATTTCTTGGCCAAGATGGGACTCGAGACAACATGAATGACTACCGCGCCCTGATCTTTAAGCCACTTGGTATAAGGCTTCGGGGATCCGGCCGAAGTGATAAATATTTTAATCCCTAAGCGCAGAGAAGTTTCTAATTGTTCTTTAGTCTTTTCATAAAGAAGAGGCACATTTACTGCCAGTCGCTCAGGATGAGAGGTCAGGGACTTTGCTTTAATGATGTGCTGCTCGAGTAAATCGGGTTTCATGGAACCAGCACCAATCACACCGAGAATTCCGGCATTCGCTGAAGCGGCCGCTAATTTTGCGCCAGAGACCCACACCATGCCGGCCTGAATAATGGGATATTTAATAGGGAGCAGGGATGTAATATTTTTCATCTGATTATTTTGACAGCAAAGAAGGGAAGTTGTCATCCCTAAGTGCAGGGGTGGGTGAGCGCTCTAGGTGCAAAAGGATGTCGGGGTCACTCACCCCTGTAAGTGTGGCGCGAGTGCTAGTGCGCTTAGGGCCAAACTTTTCACCTTTGTGCAATACCCACCCGGACTCAAGAAGACTTTTTCGAATTGAAGAGCTTGCAGAATAGGTCGATAGACAAACGTCATTTTCGGCGTGAGATTTCAGAAACGCAAACCACTCTTGAGTCCAGAGGATAGGATTTTTTTTAGGAGAAAAGGCATCTTGATATACGGCATTCCAAGTGCATTTTTTTTCAAGCACAAAATCCGGCAAAGTCTTTCGGGCATCACCACATAGAATCGTTAAATGAATTTTCTCGTTGTGGCATTCAAGACGATTAGAAATCCACTTGAGGTCTTTTAAAAAAGGATGATGAAGATTCTCTAAGCGAAACCACTCTAAAAGTTCCTGATCAATTTCGAGAGACAAAAATGACCAAGGTTTATCCATCTTGTTAAGGACATCAAAGGTCGTGAGAAATCCGATCCCTAGTCCAAAGCCCACTTCTAAAATTGAGAGTGGAGTATCAGTAAGGATTTTTTTCTCAACTTGACAGCCTTGAACATAGTGAAGAAGGGTTTCTTCGCGGGCGCCTGAGGATGAGTGACATCCTTCCTGAAAGGCTTCTGAGAAAAGTGTAAACGATCCGTCCGCCGTCTCGAGCCATTGATGGTTTGGGGGAGAGAGTGTTTTCATAAAAGACTTGCCTTGTATTGTTGGCATAGAAATAGCCAAAAGATCATCATAAGTCATTAATAATTCATACAGGTCTTAAAGGTATCAAGGATTTAGAAATTATTCACCTACAATGCTCAATGTCTCAAGGATTATTCCGAAGAGGACTGTGGAGAAATATACGTGAAAATTAACTTTTTATATTTTATGTTTTTGTTTGTCGCTCTTTCCTCTGGGGCAATGGCCTATGATGATCTTCCGGAAGATGAAGGGGACGAAATTGATGTCGGTGATGCATGTTTTGTTGGGCCTAAAGTTGTTTTAGATATGGATGCCTTAACGCAAACGGGATGCAAATTAGATGCAAAGAAGGGATCTCGTCAACAGCGTGTCACCTGTTCATGCTTGGATAAAGCTGCGAATCAAAATATCCTGGTGAGTCTCCAAGGTCAGCAATCGATGAAAGCCTCACTTGTTTTTGAAAAACGCAAAAAAGAATACAAAGAACGCTTTTTTGATGTTTATGAAAAAATGACCATGCAAGCTTCGATTCAAGCTGAGATTTTGGGTATTACTAAGGAAAAAGATAATGAAAAGCATGTAGGGTGCTCACCAAAACGGATCTCTGACCAAATTGAGCAAAAAACAGTAGAAAATGCTTCTAAACAAAGAGAAGCATTAGTAAAACTTCTTCAAGAAAAAGATGACGAATTGAAGAAGTGTAAAAAAGATTGCGATCAACTTAAGACAGTCATTGCTCAGATTAACGTCAATGTGAACAATACGACTCGTAGTATGGACATGTGTAAAATCTCTCTTGATATTTTTCAGAATGA
>CANFNN010000286.1 GCA_947448095.1 Bacteriovoracaceae bacterium
GTTTTTTGAAAAATTTTAAAAAAATCCAGGAGCCAAAAGAGTGCTCCGACTGCGCCCACAATCGCTAGATATACGTTCTTATATTCCATTAGTTAATCATAGGCTTTTAAACCTATGATTAAAAACGAAAAATATTAGAGAGCTTCAAGATTTTTAAGAATTCCAGGAGCGAGAGAGAGATTTAATTTAGCTTGCTTGATGAGGTCGATGAAAGTCTTTTGAAGCAGCTTGCCGGCCTTCATTTTTTCACAACCAACAGCTTCAAGAGGATCAGTAATCGTGTAGATCGAAACATGCTGAGGCCACAAATTGGCTTCCTCATTACTTCCACCAGCGCAGAGTGGGAAGAAGTGATCAATCTTGTAACTTCTACGAGTTTTTGGATCGAGTTTAAATCCGAGTTGGTTTCTGTAGTTATCAAAAATTTCATTTTTTAATTGAGTCGATACATCTCTTTCGCAGTAAGGAATCTGTTCAGCGTATCGGTAAGAGCTTGGTGAAGCGCAAAGTGCTCCAGGAGTCACTTGAGTATCTGGACCCTGAGGAAAATCCAGTGCTAAAGCATTGAAGGCAAAAACTGAAAGAATTAAAATCAAAAAACTTTTCATTTGTACTCCAGTAAAAACTTTTCACAACTCTAATGAAAACGATCCAAGATGGTCAAGCAATACTTATGCATTAGTTAAGTAAAACTTATGCATCGGCGCGTCAGCAAAAAGGCATCACTTTTTTCCGGTGATCATTCCCAGCCAAGTTTGTCGTTTAAATTTAAAGGAGTCAAAAATAATTCCGCTTAAGTGCAAGAAGACTAGGACCTTCATAATGGTCGCAAGGGTTCCATGCAATTCCTCTAGCCAGTCTTCACCCCAAAAGGCATCCAGGCCCATCATAAATCCGGTGCTTCCTAGCAAGACCACGATAATCCAGATGAAGATATAGACCCACGAGGCCATAGGGTTATGCGCCAGCGTGGGTTTTGCTTCATTGTGTATAAGCTCTAAAATATAGTTTTTGACTTCACGCCAGTTAAGCATGAATGCACTGAATCTTTTCTGAGGACCGGGTCTGAACTCCCACATCAAACGAAGTGAAAGACCAATGAGCGCAACATAACCCAGCCACTTGTGAGGATTTTCCTCGCCATCAAGAAAAAAATTCAAGAGGACGGGCAGTGCAATCACCCAATGAAAAACTCTGGTCTGAATGTCCCAAACAATATTTTTTGATTTCATTTTTCGATGTTTTCTTTTACTTTGGCCCCAGTCACTGGATTAAAGTATATTTCCACTTTTTTACCGGCCTTATCCCAACCATAAATCTCGTAGCAGTTTCCCGCAGTCACTTTGAAGTTTTTGATTTTATAAGTCGCTTCAAGCTCTTTTTTGAAGGCATCTTGGTTTTTCCATTTTGCTGCATCTTCTGTTGTGCACTCTGTCTTCGCAAAAGCCCCGGTCGCTACGGTTAAGGCAAAAAGACTCATCATAAATTTTTTCATCTGGTTTCCTTTGGTTAAATTTTCCCTTTCGTGGGTGTTCTAAGAATATAGCGGAAGTATTGGAATATATATTGGGCCTATGCCCTAGACCTTCTCAATCCCTCTAGTTAGAATGCTGGCATGAGAAATCTGATTGTTTTAACACTTGTGGCTATCTTCTTTATGACGGACATCTTTTTTGACATTCAAGAAGGAATACCGGTCTCTCACATCTGGCATGAAGGGGTTATGTTTGGAATCTCCTTTGGGGCATTGCTTTGGCAGATTCGGGTCATTATGAAGAAAAATGACCATATCGAGTCATTAAACACAGAATTACTAGATGCTAAGCAGTCATATCAAGAATGGAAGGCAAAGACTCACGCCAGTGCTCAAGAAATCAGACAGTTGATAGATAAACAGTTCCTGCTATGGCATTTGTCCCATAGTGAAAAAGACGTCGCTCTGCTGTTGATTAAAGGTCTCTCCATGAAAGAAATTGCGGAGATCAGAAACACTCAAGAAAAAACAGTGAGGCAGCAGGCCACAACCATTTATAAAAAATCCGAATTATCTGGTCGGCAGGAATTGGCAGCCTTTTTCCTTGAAGACATTCTTAGCGCACCCATTCACACATCTTAAGACATTCGTCTGATGACCAAGCATTCGTAACATCGTATATTTACCTTTCACTGAGTAAGGAAGAAGTATGAGAAAAATTGTTATTTGTTTATTCCTATTGGTTTCGGCCAATGCCTTTTCTATAACGGGAATTGAAATCGCCCAATTGGCAGTTGAAAGGTCTTCTATTTTAAGTAGTAAGGAAATGGAGACGAGGGCCCTGAATAGTGAGGCGCAAATCAAAGGCAAGTGGCAAAACCCTCAATTAATGAGTCAGTTCGGGACATTGAAGTCAGGCCAGATCCAGGGAGCGACCGTTGAAGTGAGCATTACTCAGGCCATTCCCTTGTCGGATAAATTCTCTTTAAGAAAAGAACTAGCCCAAGAAGCAATGACTACTCAAAAAACACAGACGATCTATTTTAAGAACTGGGTTGCTCACCAAGCGGTCTTGGCCGGCTGGAGAGTGCATGTCACGAGTGAGCTTTATAAGCATGGAACAGAACGGGCCCACCGAATTGGACTGATTAAAAAATACCTCGAAACTAGACCCAAAGTAAGTATCAGACAAAAAGTTGAGTACTCCATCGTTTCAAGTCAGCTGATTCAGCTTGAAAAAATGCAAGACCAGAAAAAAAATGATCTCCAAGTCGCCATGAATGATCTTGAATTTTGGATTGGGAAAAGAGTGACTCCCTCAGATGTTTCTCTCAAACTGCCTGATCTCTATAACGTACTCTCTGACTTTGATTTAAATACTGTGAACGATGTCGAACTCATCCAGGCAAAAACACAGCTAAAAATGAGCTCCCTAGATAAAGATCTGGCCCGCAAAGAAAAAAGACCTGATCTGTTTTTCGGGGGAGGCTACCGGGTAGAGAACGTGACTCCAATTAACCATTTTACTTATGCTATTGTGGGATTAAATATTCCTATTTGGGATACAGGAAGTAGCCGGGTCGAAGTGGCCAAGGCACGGGAGATGAGGGACGAAAAATTCCTGGATGAAACAGAGAAGAGACTTAAACTAAAACAAAATAATCAAATTGATTTAGTCAAAATGAGCATCGAGCAACTGAAACGCTTTCCCAAAAAATTTATTCATTCTAATGAAATGGCGATTCATGATGCTGAGTTCGGTTTCAAACAAGGTGTGGTAGATGTGAATACTTTTCTTTTGGCCGAAACCCAGTCCCATGAAGTGATCGATCAAGTGTTCTTGTCTTGGATTTCTTATCTTGAGAATTTGAGTACTCTTCAGTTAATGAGAAATGAGAATTTAATTTGGGAGAGTAAATAATGAAGTCATCAATGCTTGATAAGATGATCGATTGGTCACTCCATAATAAATTCTGGGTTATTACTCTTTCTGTGCTCTTCATGATGGCCACAATCTATAAAGTGACCGATCTGACTGTTGATGCTGTTCCGGATGTGACAAATATTCAGGTGGTCGTGAATACGAAAACTCTGGGACTTGATCCAGAGAAAGTGGAACTTACAGTCACTCAACCGGTTGAATATGAAATGATGGGGATTCCTGATTTGCAGGACATGAGATCTATTTCAAAATTTGGTCTCTCACAA
>CANFNN010000287.1 GCA_947448095.1 Bacteriovoracaceae bacterium
CTTGAATCTCGTCTTGATAACGTTGTTTTCCGTCTTAACTGGGCACCATCTACTCCAGGTGCTCGTCAACTTGTTTCACACAAGCACATTAAAGTTAACGGTAAGACTGTAAACGTTCCAGGCTTCATGGTTAAACCTAATGACGTGATTGAAATCTCTGATAAAGGTGCAAAAACTGCATCTTACCTTCAGGCGAAAGTTCGTCCTCGTATTTCTTCAATCCCAGCTTTCTTGACTAAAGAAGCTTCGGGCGAAAAAGAAAAAGCAAAAATGGTTGCAAAACCACTTGCTGAGGATATCCCGTTTGCTTTCGAAAAACGTCTCGTAATTGAGTACTACTGGAAAGTTAAATAATCCATTAAGGGCCCTCGCAAGAGGGCCTTTTTTTTGGTCTTATTTCAAGGGACGATTATGGATCTGGCACTCGCCGTTTTGGAAAAATATCTTCAAACAAAAAATCCGGCAGCACTGGTCAAATTCTGGCAACTGTATCCTAAGCCCGTACCGAGTTGGCATTTGACCATGATGAATGATCAGCCTAGAAATCAGTTTTATGAAAAAGAAATCATCTCTAAATGTGAAGGAAAAATCATCCTTGATGTAGGATGCGGCTCAGGACTGTTAACTCAATACGCCTTGGAAGCAGGGGCCAAGCACGTTTACTCAATTGAGCAAGATCCCGTTCTTCAAACCTGCTTTAAACATGCCTTTAAAAAAGAAATCGAAGAAGGTCGAGTCACACTAATCGCCAAACCGTCTCAGGAATTGATTCAAGATGATTTAAAAGCTGGAGCACCAGAAGTCGTGATTCATGAAATATTTGGTTTTGCTCTTTTTAACGAAGGCGTCATCGAAACTTTTACTGATCTCTTCAAGAGAAATCTGATTCATCCCTCAATGGAATTTATTCCCCAAAAATTTTCTCTCTGGGCGGCCCTACATAACCAGCCATTTGAATCAAAGATTAAGGATCCAAAATACTCAGACCAGTTCTGGTTTTTGGAAGACATCAGCCATTATGGAATCCCCATGAACCAAACCAACGATCAAACTCAACTGGGAGTGGATGTAAGCTCCGGAATCGAATTGCATTCAATTGATCTCAAAAGCTTGTCAGATAAAATCGAAGCAGAAAATGAACTCACAGCAACTACTGCCGGCAATATGCTCAGGGTCTGGTTTAAGCTCATTGGTGAGCATTCAACTCTCTCCACTGATCTCAAAGAAAATCCAGGAAATCATTGGGGCAACAATAAATACTTTCTCAAGTTTGAAGCCGGGAAAGTCTTGATCAAGTCCGCTTATAAAGACAGAAGATTTCTTCCCTACGTAAGATAAGTCGCGATTAAGGAGTATCCTCAAGCCGAGGATGATCAAACAACTGATTATCATTCAATTTCATTTTCAAATATTTTCTTCCGGCCTTCATCGCTGTCGAAATATAAAACTCTACAATGAATCCACCCCAATGATTCTCTTCAAAAAGAGTATCAAAGTAAGGCCCCTCAAGCTCGGTTGAGAATTTAAATGATAAATAAACATGGTGAACATGTCCTGGAGCAATATCAATGGGAATAGCCTTTAGATCATAGCTCTTATTTTGTTCAATCTTATTCAGATCAAGAAACATTAGATTGATAACTTCTTTATCGCTAAAGTTGATTCCCTTTAAGCTGCCCCAGTCTCGCACGCCTAAGGAATGTATCAGCTCATAGTAAGCATCGGCCTTATCTTTAAGATGAATCTTTTCAGTTTCTGAAAGCTCAAAAGGTTTTTGTTTAAACACTCTCGCTTCAAACCAAAAATATCTTGGAAAAAGAGTAAGGGAATGATCGGGAAAGAGCTCAGAGACTTTTTGAAAAGCTGTGATAACACCTTCTCCGAGACCCGTATTACTGAATATTTCATGAACCAGTGCCTGAGGCTGACCATGATCAAAGTCAGACGCCTTGAGCTCGCTGAACGCCTTGCCTAGGACCTTAACAGGATGATCTTTGAAGATGAATTCTAGGTATTGAATAAGAATAGGATTTTTTTCAACCACGTAAACAAACTTCGCCCCACGGGCCAAAGCCTCGATACTCCACATGCCAGTTCCTGATCCGAGATCGATCACAACCTTATCTTTCACAGAATGCTCAAGCATCTTAGTGTAATAAGTGTTTCGAGCAGTATCGTTAAGCATGGGAAGAAACCATTCAGGCATAAGACGGCGAGAAAAGTTATTAATGGTTTCAAAACGTTGGGCGGGATCCTTGGCTTTTGAGAAAAGGCCGTTCAATAGATTAAGATCAAGATTATCATTTTCAGAGTTATTCATGAGCTACTCTAGCCTACCCCGAACCTTATGCCCACACTCTTAGTGTACAGATTTTTGTCACTTCATTTTGCCAGCATGAACATTCTACTTCGGGCGTCTCCTGGGTCCCATTTAGTCGCTATAATCAGTCAAATAAAGGGGCCTTATGAAGATGAAGCTTTTATTGATTTTGACCCTCCTGGTGAGCAGCCAGATCCTATTTGCCAAAGAATTGGTGATTATCTCGGACCTCGATGAAACCATCAGAATTGCCAATGTCGAAAATAAATTCAAGGCCGGGCTAAACATTCTTACCGGAGTGAAACCTTATGAAGGACTTCGCGCCATTTTTAAGGAATTAAAGAGGAAAAATCCCGATGCCAAATTCTATTACCTAAGTAACTCCTTTCCCTTCATCTACAGTGGTAGAAGATGGACCAAAAAGAATGGTTTCCCTGAAGGCACTACCTTCCAGCGTTCTCTAAAGGACAAATCAGTCAATTTCAAACCAGGAAAACTCAAAGAAATTGCGGCGGCCCATCCCGATGCGAGCTTTTTGATGTTCGGTGACAACGTAGAACGTGACCCTCAATTTTATCGCGACTTCTTGGCCGAGACTCAAATTAAAGAGGCACAGGTGTTTATTCGAGATGCCCGCCTGATTTTCACACAAGAAACAGGCATGACCTATTTTCAAACGGAGGCCCAAATTACGGATGAATTAATGATGTCGGATGAAACATCTTCACTGGTGAAAAATTTAGCCTTCCATAAACTTGTTCCACGCTTTTTAATTAAAAATTTGAAAAAACGACTTATCAAGCAGTGCAAAACCACTCTTATGAGCTGCGAGGAATTTGCCACCAAAAGAGTTTCAGAAGTAATTGAGCGAATTAAACTTGATCGTGAGACAGCTCTCTGAGAGCTTTGAGACTATTAATGGTTTTTTTTGAATATTCATCAGCTTTTTTTAGACGATTTATTTCGTCTACCAGCTCAGGATGATCGCGCCCAAGAAGTGTCAGGACACGTGAAACAGAAGCCTCGACGATCGATAGTGAGTTCGCCATATCGTGTAAGTGCTTGCGTTGATCCTCAAGCTTCATAGCTTCCTCTTAAATAACTGGGGGAAGTTTAATCTCCCCCCTAATGAATTAGAATGGTTTAAAAGTGGCTTCAAGGCAAAGTACAGTCGCATAAACGCCCGCCATTATCGGAACAGCGGCAATCAATTTCATCCACTTCGTTTCTTCTTTTAAATGCATGTAGTAGTAAGCCACGATAAAGGCCTTACCAACAGCAAGGAAAGTAAGGGCTGAACCTTTTTGAAACGAAGAAAGTTGTTTAATTTCAGCAACC
>CANFNN010000288.1 GCA_947448095.1 Bacteriovoracaceae bacterium
TGACCCAAACCTAAACCAATCGGATACGTCCCAAGGACGCCACCGATGATGTATCTGGTATCAGAAATCTCGCCTATCTCAAGGGCTTCTTTATCTTTTTCAGTAAGTTTGATACCTTTTTTATCGGCTTCATAAATTAAAGTCTCAGCACATAGGTTCAGCGAAATAAAACCCAACAAAATAATCCAAAAACGCATTCATCCTTCCTTGATTAAAAATGAATTTATGATTGCACTATTTTTGATATCTGGCCACGCATTAGTCCCAACCTAAGACCTGGTATCCTTTATCAGCGAGACACTGGTTCACAAAACGGTGTTTTACTTGATCAGGTGAAAGGGCTCCGGCCGCTCCACCACCAGCAGCACCGATGGCACCCCCACGCAAAAGTCCTCCTCCAACGTTACCAGTGAATAATCCACCGACTGCTCCCATGGCCCCTCCGATGGCAGCCCCTGCTCCAGCTCCTTTGGTGATATTTTTGCCTTTAGAGCTTTTTAGATATTGATCAGCATCAGCGATACATTGATCGATATCTTTTTTGGCAGCTTCCTTACCGACAGTTTTAAGTTTTTGATTGGGATAGAGCTGGGGCTTTGAAGCACAGGCGACAAAAAAGAAAACAATGATAATGAAAAGAATTTTTGACATATGGACTCCTCCTGATTCCATGTTAACAGTAGAATCAGGCTAGTCAAAGAGCCGAAGATTGATGAAGATTAATCTAAATGATTTGATCCATTAAGGGGCGAAAATGTTCGAGCTTACTTCTGAAACCATAACTGCACTTTTGACGTTAACTGCTATGGAAACAGTCTTAGGCATTGATAATATTATTTTTATTGCGATTCTTGTCGACCGTTTACCAAAAGAGCAACAGGCCAAAACCAGGAATATTGGAATTTCACTTGCGTTAATTATTCGTATTGCGCTGCTTTTTTCGATTAGCTGGATTATGACACTCAAAAAACCACTTTTTACTATTATGACTCAGTCATTTTCTGGAAGAGATTTAATTTTACTGGGTGGAGGATTATTTCTCTTGGCCAAATCCACTTTTGAAATTCACCACAAAGTTGAAGGAGATCCACAAATCCATCTGCACGAAGCTGAAAGTCATGTGAAGAAAAAAGTGAATGCTAAAATGATGCTGGCGCAAATCCTGGTTCTAGATATCGTTTTCTCGCTCGACTCAGTGATTACAGCTGTGGGGATGGCGAGTAACGTCAGCATAATGGTTTGGGCAATGCTCATTTCTATGCTGATTATGCTGGTCTCTGCGGGAAAAATTAGTGGGTTTGTTGAGCGCCATCCGACCATTAAAATTCTCGCTCTCTCGTTTCTTCTTTTGATTGGAGTGATGCTGGTTGCAGAAAGTTTTGGTGCCCATATCTCCAAAGGCTATATCTACTTCGCTATGGCGTTCTCACTATTGGTTGAAATACTCAATATGCGCTTTAGGAAGAAAAATTCGGTGAAATAATTACTGATATTCTTTCGGAAATAAATCAGCGTTGAGATGCCTCATGACCAAGAGAACTTTGGCAAGATGAAGATTTTCATCTCCGCCTTCAAGGCGTTTCAAAAAGGCTAAACCAACGCCGGAGAATTTTGCTAATTCTTCTTGAGTGATTCCGCGTTCCTTTCTTTTTTTACGAATAAAGTAAGCAACCGTACCAACACTTCTTTCTATTTCGGCATTAGACCGACGAATAACTTCCATGTTATTCCTCCCATTTCTCTTTATATTAAGGCTAAAAGGATTTTTCGCAATCAAACTTTTCAATAGCTTAGTATTAAACCTAAAAAATCCCGATCATTTTACTCTTAGTATGGAATCTGAGCTTAATCACTAAACTCTGAGTTTTCGTCCGTTTCATTCGCCTCTTCCGGCCGATCTTCTGGCTCAATCAGGTGGGCACGATCAGCTAAAGAGTCCTTGGGAATTTTGCGTTTGTTATAAAAATTGGGAGTGGCCTGGGCCACTACGACAGTTGTGACCACTGAGGCCGGTGCCCTTTTTTCCATGAATGACTCTGCAAAGGCCATGAGTGCAGAGTCTTTTTGTTTACGAAGAATTGCCAGTGCATTCAAACCCCGGCCGTCATTTAATTTAAAGTCAGCTCCCTGTTCTTTGAAGTAACTCAAGGCCTGAAGACAGCCTTCCTGGGCGGCTACAGTTAACGGAGTTGAGCCGTCCTTAGCCTTGAGATCCCAAGTCATGCCCGCACCACTCAGGATGCTGACAACCTTATAAGAACATTCAGCACTGGCCATGTGAAGGAGGCTCCATCCTTTCTCTCCATAGTGCTTAAAGTTTTTGTCCATTTTTTGATTTCCTAAAATCAGACTAAGCATTTCAGGATTATTTTGTTCAACTGAAAGAGAGTGAATATCAAACGCTTTGACTGGATCGATTTCAAATTTCATCTTGAGACTGTTCGCGTATTTAACAAAGCCTAGGCGATTATACTTAACCAACAACTCACCAACCAAGTAACTGTCACCTTCAACGTTGAGCTTCGTCCCAAGGTTCCCTCCGGCAGCAAGAAATCTTTCAAATCCTTTTTGATCATTCTTGATAATAGAAAGAAGTGCCTCATCACCCAGGTTTCGAGAAACGGGGTTTTGAAAATAAAACCAAGAGGCCACTGCCATACAAGAAGAGAGACCAAGACCTAGAACGACACGCTTATTTTTCACTATTTACCCCTTAAAATTTTTGACCTCGTCAGTTTAAGCCCCTGCACCAAAGACTTTTTGATAAAAATGTGAATTTCCCCAAAGAATCATCTAGTTAATTCAAACGTGAGTGCTCTTAGAGAAAAATAAGTGACAGCAATAATTGGCAGTTAAGAATAATCAGCTACAATTATTCCATGAGGTTATTCGCTTTTTTTTTATTTCTTGCTCTGCCGGCCGCATCCTGGGCCTCTCCTGCAGAAGAACCTGTCGACGATACTGTTCCTATCCTGGAATCGTTTCAGAACTTGCTTGGTGGAAAGTTTAACTACGCCGCCAACCGTTTGGACGCCTTCTTTGCTACAGAAAGAGCAGATGATGAATTTGGGCGCAGTCGAATCCGATTAAAATCTCAATTTTTTTTGAGAGAAAGGGCCATTTCCTCCCTGAATAACCAATACCGACTGAATTTACGTCTTCCCAATCTTGAGCAAAAATTTAAGTATGATTTTGCATCGAAAAAAAAGACTGAGGCGAATGCGAAAAGCGAAGCCTCTGCCGTTCCCATTTTACCCAGCAAAAATGACTGGATCTTTAACGCTGATATGGGAGTCAGTTTGGCCATTCCGCCTAAACTGGTGACCCGAGCAAGACTTCGAAAGAACATTGAGACAGGACCTTTGACTCATCGATTTGTTGAGCAGCTGACCTACATCACTGATGAAAGTGGCTTACTTGAGGAAACTGGCTTCAACTCGGATCATGCTTTTACAGATAACTTTCTGTTTCGTTTTTTGAATGAAAAAAAATGGCAGGTCTTAAAAAAGAAATTCACCACAAACCATGGCCCGACTTGGCTTCACAGTATTACAGACAATGATGCCTTTGTTTACGGAACCACGATGCAAACTATTATTGATAATGGCGTTTGGTATACGACCAACTACAGAATCTCTGTTAACTATCGCCGAA
>CANFNN010000289.1 GCA_947448095.1 Bacteriovoracaceae bacterium
AACAGCGCTTGGGCATTGGGCCCAGGCGAAAGACATAAACACCAAAGTGAGAAAAAATATTTTCATGATTTAGTGTTGGACACCTTTACTAGATCCACCACTCGCTTTGCTGGGTGCTCCATTCAACGGACAGTCTTTGGAATCATCATCTGAAGGAAAGGCATTTTTGCAAAGCATGGAACCAAGCTTAACTTTTTGATGGCTTGTTATAAAGTCTTCAATTTTTGGATAAGTTTGTTGAATCACCGCCTTGCGATCCGGAAATTTATTAAGGAGACGATTCAGTGCTATACAGCTCGGAGCTGCAAGTCCCCTATTCACGCGTTCAGCACCCTTACCAGACGGAGCAACGGAACAAGAAGGAGCGACTGGAGGCGTATAGAGACACGAATTTTTTAAATCATTTTCTGACATCGCCATGTCAGCTTTTAAATTTTTATTTAAATTAACTACCGTTGAGGCTTTTAAGATTTTATCCAGTCCACCGTATTGAGCAGAGTTTTTCAAACAGTCGCATACTTTTTTTGGAGAAGCACAACGTCCATCAAAACTTTCTCTTGTGACTTTCCTGAAGCCTAGATTTTTCATACTACCAAAGGTAAGACCAAGGTTAGCGACAGGAGCAGAACTCTGGGAATGCGTTCCGCCCTCAATCATAGTAAAATCTCTCGATTTTTTATTTGATGACCAAGCTTTCTTTTCATCTTGGTTGACTTGTAACCCGCTATGACAGGCTTCGCACACCCAGCCTTTGACGATAGGTTCATCTTTTCCTCTTTGGTGTGTCGGAATATCTTTAGGATTAATACTCACTTTGACGTTTCCGCTAGCGTCGGGATACATATCGTAGGGATCGATTAACTCTCCACCTGCGCCAGTTTGGTTTTGATGGTTCAGCTTCTCCTCTACTGCGGCCGAAGCCGATAAGCAATTGAAGACGTCTGTACTTGAGTAATCCCTTGATGCATTTGGATAACTAGGGTCACCGTAGGAAATATCTTTTAGAGGCGCAGGGTCTTTTTTAAATTTCCCATTATTTCCCAAAGCGAGTTTATGTGCTTTGGTTTTATTTCTTGGATCAAACACAATTGGTTGATAGTTACTTTTCTTTTTATTATCAAAATCCCAACAATCGTAAACACTAACGACCGATCCATCAAAGTTAAAATCCTTAAGAGAAGGATCTTTCATGGGTGAGCAAGTCAACGTAACACTGCCTTTCGCTACCTGGTAATAAAACGTTATTCGATTAGCTGCTTCTTTCTTATCTGCTCCGTAATTTAATACACCCATGAGTTTTTGAGTGGGATCTTCATCCGTTACAGTTCCTTCGGCCAAATCGTCTTCTGATTTTTCCATTATACTTTTAACTTTAGTATAATCCCCACTTGTGACAGCGGCTTTGACTTTAGAATCAACAATGCCACTCAGATTCTTTTGAATATCATCGTACATACGTTTTAAATTATCTTTATTAAACTTATAAGCAGACCCATCAAGAGGAGATCCCGAACAATCGCTGGCAAGTTTTTCAATCACGCTATTAGCATCTGATCCGCTCGCCGAGCCTGTTTTAATTTTCTTTAAAAGATCTAAGCTTGCCGCAACCTGCATATCTCGTCGACTCTCTCCTTCATTCGGTATCTGAAAATTAGGTTGTACATTTGAAGGTTCAGTACTTTTAGTTGCCTTGACTCCAGGATTTAAAACGAGAACAGCTTTACGTCTGGCATCACAAGTAATTTTCCCTTGTGACAAAACTTCTGAATTAGGAGAAGCGTGTCCAGTTACTTTTTTAGTACAATTAGTTTTGGCGACTTCAGGTGTTGCATATTCACCGTCAACCAGTTGCATACAGGTCTGTACAGCGCGGTCAACTGAGAGGTAGTAGTTGTTAATCAGACTCATAACTCTTTCAATTTTAGGATGATAAGTGAGGCCCGGTTCTTTTTTAAAAGATGCCCCTGCTCCAGTACTTTTAACTGGCTGAAGCTCAGCTTTTTCATCCACATCTTCTAAAAGAGATAATATTTGTGAACTGGTCGCCTGGTCTTTAATGAGATTTCTTATGTCAGATTTTTTAAAGGTTTTCTTTGTTCCTAAAAATTGATCTGTATAGCTAGGTATCGTATTATTCTCACCATCAGCGTATCCATAAATTTCAAATTTATTTTGACTTAATGTCTTTCCGGTCAGAATTTCAGAGATTGACTTAATTTTAGCGTCCTCGTTACCAATGGATTTCCCACTTGCCACACCACTGGTGTAGACGCTTGATCCAAGGCCAATACTGACTTGGGGTAAATCTGTTAAAGATTGTAGGCAAACACCACTCGAATTACTGATAAGTTTTTGCTTTTGCATTTCACTTAATAAAGCCTTGGAACACAACACCTCTAGGTTATCTTCAGAAGCAAAACAATTGATGGAAACAAAACTTAAAGTTAAAAAAAATAGATTTTTATACACGCGAACTCCCATGATTTCATTAAGGCTTATCGGCAACTTTCTGATTTATTTGAAATCCTGACCTAAAGCCCTGATTTCACCTACGTCTCCGCCCCAATCAGTCAACTATCGCACTCTTCGACTCATATCAGTCTCTGACGATTTTGTTTGTCGATACCTTTTCTTCTAAAGCAAAATAAATGAACAAATGTTTTTCACGAAAGAGGTTTCATGAAATTTTCCGCACTCTTGGCCACCCTCGTTCTCAGTGCTTTTATTTCTCAAGCTCAGGCTGCTGATGAAACGATTGATCCCTATTTTCAAATCTCGGACGTAACGATTGAAGTGATCGATAGCTCAGACGAAATCGCTCAGAGAGAACCTACGCGTCTCAATAAGAACTACGTGGAACTTCGTCCAAATACTGAAATCGGTGACGTGATCTCTATAGCCAGAGAAATTATTGCTTTCGGAAAA
Source organism: Bacteriovoracaceae bacterium (assembly GCA_947448095.1). Lineage (GTDB taxonomy): Bacteria > Bdellovibrionota > Bacteriovoracia > Bacteriovoracales > Bacteriovoracaceae > Peredibacter. Next base: position 2,926 of record CANFNN010000289.1, read on the forward strand.
GAGATTTATAAAATTGTTGAAGCCGGTAAACCCGTTATCAATACAACTTATGCTCCTATCTCCGTTCTGCCATTCGGAACAAAATACGGCAAAGAAATCACTCCGATGAACTTAAGCAGCTGGAAGGCGCCTAAGTTTGTAAAATTTAAAGTTACTTATAAGAATGGATACAACCAACAAGTCGTGGACTTCACTTATAACATCAACATGAGCTACGGCGGAAAATTTGACGGCAAAGGTGCCTACATTACCAATGCCCAAATCGTTCCTGAAAACGTGAATGTTGTTTGGGGTTATACCTTCAATGCCAAAATGAGTCTCGTTGGTCTGACTAACACAGGTACAGATGAAGAACCAATCGCTGGGGCCACTCTCGTTCTAAGCTACTCGGTTTCCACTTTGATTAAAGAAGACCGCAACAACATGACCATCTTCATTGGTGGAGACGGCACAATTCAGCAGATGTAGTTCACTGAAGTTCTTCTTTATTTTTTCAGTTTCTTTTTCTCGGCGGCAACTCTCACAACTAAAACCTTGTTGATGGTTGCCCTAAATTCCACAGGCACACTGAGTTTCTGATAAACCAAGTTTGAGACGCAAGAATCTTTTACATCTTTGAGGCGAGCACATTCAGCAATCAATGGTTTTAAATCAATTTTAACGGCCCCATTTAGGCCTTTGGCCAATATCACTTCAGATTGGGCGCAAAT
>CANFNN010000290.1 GCA_947448095.1 Bacteriovoracaceae bacterium
AAGTTAGAATCTGAAGTTACGCCACATCCACTTTTAGTTGTAGAACTTGTAGAGGAACAAGTTATACCCGTCATTGTTCCAAAGCCAGCAGTTGGCGCTTTGTTTTGAGGATGAACATCAAAATTCCAAGTCAGTGGGTAAGTTCCAAGCAGAGCACTATTTAAGTCTGAACTTGTGTATTCCTGGCCTGTGGCCTCATCGACAACTCTCGCTACGAGATAGTGAGTTTGAGCAGTCGTACTAGTTGTATTTGCGAAAACAACCGCACTTAAAGATGCTGCTGAAGCATCTGTTAAACAGACTTGATTATCAACAGTTGTTGTAAGTCCTGAGTAAACGAGGGCTGAGCCATCCAGATAGTAAGAAACTCGCACGTAATAGGCATCTGTTGCATAAGTACCCGTTCCTGCGGCAACAGAGACGCAATAATTTCCTTGAGCGCCAGCGACTGGAGTCGTGATGGTATTTGGAATAAAGTTGTAAGTCGGAGAACCGGTATAGGCAACACCATTGTAGGCAATCGTTGGAGTGGCCCAAGAGGTGCCGGGTGATGAAGCATAAATATCTCGATTCGTGACTTTTGAAAGAGCTGGGTGAGCAACAGTGGCACTCCATTGTTGTTCGGCCACAACTTCTGCTGCTGTATTTGTTACTCGTGCAATCAGAACATAACTTCCTAGACCCAAGACTGAAGGATTAAAAGAATAAACGGGATAGTTATAACCACCTGTTGATAAAGATCCCAGTGGAGAGGATGTAGGAAATGAATCAGTCTCAGAATTAATCAAAAGTCCTGAGCGGTAGAGTTTCCAGTCTGTTCTATAACCTGCACCAGTCATCGTGGCGCCATTATTATACACAGTGAAGGCAAAGGCTTGAGTTGAACTCATAGGAGTATAGGCCGAAGCATAGATGGCCGGTGTTACACTCGCTGATTGAATCACTGGCTTTGGGTTGTCATTAATTTTCAATTCAAAGCTATGCGAATCTACAATGTTGTTCGTTGTATCTTTAATCTTTACTGAAATAATGTGTGTTCCAATTTCAGTCGCAAGCAAACTTGGAGCAAATGTATAACTGGTAGGACTTGAGGGAGAGATCGAAACGGGAGATCCATTAAAGATACGTTCCCATTCAACTGTATAGGTTTGAGCATACGGGTTAGAGATCACGATGCTTAAAGTGATAGGGGTTGTATCGTTTTTATATTTTGTGAGTGATGAAGTTGGTAAGAAGGAATCAATATTAATAAAGGAGCTCGGCCCGTTAACTACAGGGACACAAGTCCTAAGAGCAGCATTGAATGCCTCGTTAGTTCCGCACGCCGTTTGCTTTGTTTGAGGCACACAGGCCGCAAAAAAGAGGAGTGATATTAGTAGCGCAATAGATTTGAAACCAACCATAGTTTCTTTCCTTTTAATTCCGTCTCAAGGTTTATCGGGCTTTTCTCTGAAATTCCTTAGGCTTGAGTCGGAGTCAGAATTATGGGTTGACTCTATTGTCCTTTTGTCGGACCGGTGTCGTCGGGTAATCAAGGCGAATCTTTACAAAATCGGTGATTTACAAAGAAAGAGAGCACAGGCAAAATTTTAGGGGTGTAGGCATTATTGACCATATTAGTTGGCATTCTAAACAAGGAAGGACGGATGTTCTCTTTTTTTAAACCGAATCAAAACACTCCTAAGGATCAGGGGAAAGTCATTGCTCTGATGAACCAAAAGGGTGGAGTTGGTAAAACAACCATGGCCTTTAATCTTGCGCATGCTTTTGCTCACCAAGGAAAAAAAGTTCTTTGTCTGGATATGGATCCGCAAGGAAATTTCACTTCACTCTTTAATATCGAAATTCCTGAAAAACACATGCATCACCTTTTGGTGAATTCAGTTAAAGAATTAAAGGCTATTCATTCGTCGGTTCTTATTTCAGACGTGATCATGAAAACTGAGCAAGAAGATGGGGTTCAGATTGATTTACTCCCTGCTGGTCAGGAGCTATCAGGCTTTGAGTTAACAGTTGCTGGTATAAATGCTCCTAGGCAACTAATCTTGAAAAAGTTTATTGAAAAATATGAACTACGCTCGCAGTATGATGTGATCGTGATCGATGGCCCTCCAACTCTTGGGTTATTGGTGGTTAACATTCTTTGTGCCGCCGATGGGGTGCTTTATCCTTTCGTTCCAGACCGCTTCTCTGAGCAGGGTCTTAAAAATATTCTTCAAGTGGTTTCAGATATTGCTGAAATGGAAATTACATCGACACCTAAAAATCTCGGGTATATTCCCAACCTTTTTGATGTCCGCCGTAAACAGGCAGGCAGTGATTTGGCGCATATCAAAGAAACATTGGGCGAGGCATTTGTGTACGAAGCTTTCACAAATAAGGTACAATTCGGAAAATCTTTGGCCCAGAGAAAATCTGTTTTCCAGTTCAAGTCCTCTGAGTATAAAGATCTTCAACGTCAGTTTACGGTTATGACCGAAGCTGTTCAACGGGAGCTTCACTCATGAAACACAAGAATCCACTTTATGTAGTCAAAGGCAAAGACGTGCAAGAAGCCAAAGATATTTTTGATCTCGTGATTAAGAAGCTAAACCTTGAGCCAATGGTTCAGTTTCTTCAAAATATGCTGAAAATGATTTTAGAAAATATCAAAAGCTACCCAACATTTCTTGCGATGAAGAACCTATTGGATGAACTCGTTGTCAGATACTTTGGATTGGTTAAGAAGTTCGGCTTGGCCTAATAGCTTCTACGCTTCGGAGCTGCCGCGCGGATAGAGACATTGTCTTCGTTGTCTTTTCCAAAATACTTCTGTTCAAGGCTTTCGGTATCAATCGGTCGGGCACTTTGCTGCGAGGGTACTGACGAAGCCGAGATAATGGTGACATTGTTGGCCGATTCTTCCAAAAACTGCAGTTCTTGGTTCAAAATGATAGCTTCTTCTGAAGCGTCCTGGGCCCAAAGAGTTGGGGTAATAAGTAGGCCAAGAAGAAGAAATTTTGTCATCATGTTGATACTCCTGTACTAAAGAATACCTAATTTTTGCCCATTACTACAAGCTGATTGAAAATATGACCGATCTACTTCTCCAAAATTATGACTTTCACCTGCCACCTGAGCTAATTGCCGAAAGACCCGTCTCGGATCGCCACTCTTCCAGGCTTTTAGTCTATGATGAGGCCAAGGATCAGGTTACCCATGCTTACTACCACCAAATAGGGGATTTCCTCCCGGCATCTTCTACGCTGGTTTTTAACCGCTCTAAGGTCTTTCCCTGCCGACTGCATGGCCATAAACCCAGTGGCGGAGAAGCCGAGTTGTTTGTTTTATCGCTGGTGACTGAAAAGGGGCTTTACCCGGCCCTTTTGAGAGCAGCGGGAAAACGCAGAGTCGGGGATGAATTTCATTTCGATGGCTTATCCGCCAAGCTCAAAGTGATTAAAGGGGATGGGACCTTTCTCGTGAATTTTAATTGCTCTCACGCTGAGTTGGTTCAAAGGCTAGAGCTGATTGGGAAAATTCCTATTCCACCCTATATCCGAAATGGTATTTCAGATGATTTGGATAAACAAACTTATCAGACCGTCTATGCTAAAGAAACGGGATCAGTTGCCGCACCAACGGCGGGACTGCAT
>CANFNN010000291.1 GCA_947448095.1 Bacteriovoracaceae bacterium
ATTAAATTAAATGAGTATTTTTTGATGCTACCGAAGCAGCAAGTCTCTCGAGATCAATTTCACCAAGCACTCACGCGCGAGATTTCTCAAAAAAATCTTGATCGCCTTGATCTCATTAACGCTCTTCCCTTGGCCCAAGAACTTAATCAAATTTGTCAGCACTATGGATTTAATAACCTAAGAGAATATGTTATCAAGCTTAATCACTCGATCGAGGCGACTCAAAAGCTTGAGAGAATCGGCTCCCTATACTTTTCTCACGGAGACTTGTGCTTTTCAAATATCTTGCTCCACGAGGAACACATCTTCTTGATTGATCCCAAGGGTGCCGAAGCCCCTGAGAGAAACTTTCGGCCGATTCACTATGAATTGGCAAAAATCTCTCAATGCCTCTATGGCCATTATGATTTGATTAATCATGAACGATTTACTATGGGTTACAATCATCAATTACTAATTGAGAACGTTCATTCTTTGCCACTTTCAAAAACCTATTTCGAATCTCTTATTAATATGATGGGAACAAATCTTGCATTGATTAGACTCATCGAGGCTTCTCTTTTCATCTCCCTGCTTCCCTTTCACCAGGAATCAGAAAAAAAACTAAGAGGATTTTTAATTAATTCCTTAAGTATTTCTTCGGAGTACTTATGAAACCAATCAGCTATGTGATCTGCGCTGCAGGTCTGGGATTAAGATTTCGAGAGCATGGAATCCATAAACCTAAGCCACTTATGTTGCTTAAGGGTAAAACTATGCTGGAAAGATCCATTGAATCGCTACCACTTCGTCCCATAGATCAGTTGATTATCATTTCTCAGAAAGCAGATTCACTCCCTTTACTTTTTTCAGGGATTATAAAATGTGAATGGCTTGAAATTGAAGCGACCACCAAAGGTCAGCTCGATACTTTCTTAATGGCCAAAGACATGATCCAGTTTGACGATATTGTTATTTATAATTGTGATACTTTTTTTCACTCTCCGGGACTTCTCGAACTCATGGAATCGGATGTGTATTCGGGAATCATTCCCTGCTCTCCACAGCCGGGAGATTGTTGGTCTTTTTGTGAAGTCGATTCCCAGCTCAATATTCTCAAAGTCGCAGAAAAAGAACGAATTTCAGATTGGGCTTCAGTGGGTTTTTATTATTTTAAAGGTAAAGAGCTTCTCTTGCACTTAGCCGAACTTGAAAGCCTAGAAACTCAAGGCAAAGAGTCTTATGTGGCCCCTCTTTATAACCGCTATCTTTCTCTGGGTCACAAACTTCGTATGGCCATGGTAGATCGTTTTTTACCTTTTGGCACTATCGAGCAAGTCAAAACTTATTGGGATGTTTCTATTGAAGAACTCAAACGCCAGAATCCTTAAATTTTTCTTGGCACTTATTATTGCCATTTTTTCCTTGTGGAATTTTTCGCATTTGCCTTGGTATCCACTCGTTGAACTCAACTTCAGGCCATTAATAGGTCACTCGATTCTTTTAAAAATTGAAAAATCCAATGGAGATATTTTTTTCAGAAACTTCAAACCAAATGAAGCCAATCCTTCGATTAAGATCATGGCAAGTAAGCTTGTTGAACTAGAAGTCACACCCCCCGTCGATTCAGAAATCGCTTTTAAAGTTCACAATTCTGAACAAAGGCTTTTCATTCATGGCGGAGTGACTGTATTTCCCGATCAATATTCCAAGGCTGATAACCTAGTTGTTTTTGAAGCCTACACGATCGTTTCCGTTCTTATTTTTTTTCTCAGTTGGATTATTTTAGAATTCATTCGCTGGTCACCATCCCGAGAATGGTATCAATACGCAGTTTTTTTTGCCTTACACATAAGTATAATCACTGTACTATTTTGGGGGACTTACCCGGGACTATTTGGCTGGGATACATTTGAAAATTTCTCTGCTGCCTTATCTTATTACACATCGGCTTTTGTGGGTGATTTCTATCTCTCAGTGCTCATGGTACTACTTCAGTATATTCCTGAATCGTGGCTGATCAGTTTGTTAAACTCGGCAGTCATTTTAGCCTGCTTAACAATCTTGTCGACCATGGCAATTCGATTGAATACTGCTAAGTACTACCTCATAGGACTGGCGCTCTTTTTCCTTTATCCTATCAATGCCGTAATTTCGATGTTCGCAGTGAGAGATATCACATCGTTTTGGTTGTTCAATATCACTTTGCTTTGTTTCTATTATTCCTACATCACCCAAAGTCGCAGTTTTAAATCTTTTCTCCTCATTGCCACTTGTACTGTCATCACCTGTCTAATGCGCCAGGAGGCTTTTTTGGTGCTTTTACCAGGTATGGTGATCACTTCTTATCTTTTCCACAAAACATTCTTTAAATCCTCTCTCCTTATTGTAGCACTTACCTTTTGCGCTCACTTAATGATCAATATTATTGCCCCTAACCCCATGGAAGGTAACCATTACCAAACAACTCTTCTGATTAATCCTTTGAGCTATATCCTTAAGGAAAAATATCCAACCGCTTTACCTGAAGAAGTCATTCATGAGCTGGGACCCTATTTTAAAAATGATTATCTCGTAAAATATCAACTTGATTTTGAAATTGATCCTTTTCATAAAGGTGGTATTAATTATGAAGCCTCTGAAAAAGATTTTCATCAATTTAGAAATGCTGCGATTAAGATTATTCTTTCCCATCCATGGTTGTTTCTCAAAAATCGCATCAAGCTTGCAGGCTACCTCTTTGGATTTAGAGGTGGATGGATCTACGCTTTTGAAGATAGTTTTTATAAAAACTGGACACACTTTGCTGACATTAAAGCCCAATTTTCCACTAGCCCGAAAGCAAGACCCGAATGGGGCAACCAGATAATGACGGACCTCATTAATCGCATTCACCAAAATCCGGTTATTTTCTGTTCCTATGTTTTGCCGCTTTTAATTCTTATCTGTTTGCTACTGATTCGACCCTTTTGCTGGTTTTATGCATCGCTATGCATTATTTTAGGAACCAGGACTCTCGTGGTTTGCCTGACTGCGCCGGCCGGATATTTTAAGTATCTGTACCCTTTGTGGCTGTTTGCACCCTTCGCCCTGTTTCTTTTCATGGCCGAGAGGAAGCTCAGATTGACAAAAACGACACAACCGTCTACAACCCTATGATCTATTTAACTCGCCTAGGGCTTAAAGCAGGAATTACGTTCCTCCCCGCCAGGTGGTATTCTCGAAGGAGTCCTCATGTATTCGGTTGTGGAAATCAAGGGTCACCAGTATAAATTAAAAGCTGGCGATTTGATCGATGTAGAAAAAATTGATCTTGAAGAAGGGAAAACTGTAGTGTTTGACCAAGTTCTTCTTATCGGTGGAACAAAAACTATTGTTGGTGCTCCAGTTGTTGGCGGCGCTAAAGTTACAGCTACTGTTGTAAGACAAGGCCGTACTCGTAAGATTTTAGTTCTTAAACGTAAACCAGGTGCTTACCGTCGTAAAAACGGTCACCGTCAGTGTTACACTGGTCTTATGATCACTGAAATCAGTGATGGTCAGGGCGGAGTTAGTAAAGCTGAAGCAAAAGCTAAAAAGTAATAAATAAGAATTCAATTTTAGGAGATACGATATATGGCACATAAGAAATCGGG